>JAISGB010000089.1 GCA_031263335.1 Eubacteriales Family XIII. Incertae Sedis bacterium | reverse complement strand
CACGCGTTTCTCCTTGGGCGAGATGCCCGCAAAGAGAAGGGCAAAAAACACGATTGTCAAAAAGTACGCAACCAACACCGCAAACGCGCCGGGCAGGGGCCGGATTGCAACCGCCGCCCCGCCTGTCCCCGCCTTGTACAGTTCCGGGAACACGAGATTTCCGCAGAGGGAAAGCAGCAAAGAAATGCAAAGCGAAGGCAAGAGCGCACGGGGATTTGAGATCAACTCCTTTACGCGATCCATTTCCATCCCCCTTCCGGCGACCGCTCATTCGAACAGAGAGAATAACATATTGAAAAATGGGCTTATATCACGTTCTTGACAGGTCTGCATAAAATGAGTTTCTGTCGGAATTATATCATATTTAAAGAAAAAATACAATTGCGCGAGAGCACACATTGACATTCGCGGGCAATCATGTTTGAATATTTATGTACAAACGCGGAACGCGGAACAGGGCAAGCGCCGAAGGAGGAGAGGATGAACAGCGACAGGATCAAGAAAGGCCCCGCCGGGGCTTCGGTAAGGAGTCTTTTCTATGCGATGGGTTATACGGAAAGCGAGATCGACAGACCCATCATAGGCATCGTCAACTCCCAAAACGAGATCGTGCCGGGCCACATGTTGTTGGATCGCATCGCGTCCGCCGCAAAGACGGGCGTCCTGATGTCCGGCGGCACGCCTGTCGAGTTTCCCGCCATCGGCATATGCGACGGCATCGCCATGGGGCATGAGGGCATGAAATACCCCTTGGCCAGCCGTGAACTCATCTGTGATTCCATCGAAGCCATGACCATGGCGCATCAATTCGACGGTCTCGTGCTCATTCCCAACTGCGACAAGATCGTGCCGGGCATGCTCATGGCCGCGGCCCGTCTGAACATCCCCTCCGTCATGGTCAGCGGCGGCCCGATGCGCGCGGGCCGGGCGGGCGCCGGGGCGCTCGACTTCAACAGCATCATGGAGGCGATCGGTTCCTTTAAGAATGGGGACATCGACGAGGACGAGTTGGAGGACATCGCGGAAAACGCCTGCCCCGGTTGCGGTTCCTGCAGTGGATTGTTCACGGCAAACAGTATGAATTGCCTCACGGAGGCGTTGGGCATGGGACTGCCCTACAACGGCACGGCGCTCTGCGACAGCGGCGAACGCATCCGTCTCGCGAAGACTGCGGGCATCCGCATCATGGACTTGGTGAAAAACGATATCAAACCCCGTGACATCCTCACCGCCGACGCGTTCCGCAACGCGATCACGGTCGACATGGCCATGGCGGGTTCCACGAACACGGTGCTCCATCTTCCCGCCATTGCCCACGAGGCCGGACTCACGCTCGATCTGTCCGTCTTTGACGAGCGCAGTCGGGTCACGCCGTACATCGCGAAGATCAGCCCGAGCGGCGTTCACCACATGGAGGATCTGCACGCGGCGGGCGGCATTCCCGCCCTCATGAACGAACTCATGAAAAAAGGGCTGCTGAAAACAGACGCCCTCACCGTGACGGGCAACGCCGTCGGCGAGAATATCGCGCGAACGGAGGTCCGGGATCGCGCGGTGATTCGATCCGCGGACGATCCGTATCGAGCGCAGGGCGGACTCGCCGTATTGCGCGGAAATCTGGCGCCGGACGGCGCCGTGGTGAAGGAGTCCGCCGTCGCGGAGGAGATGCTTGTGCATTCCGGCCCGGCCGTCGTATTCGATTCCGAGGATGAAGCGGTGACCGCCATCTGGAACAAGACGATACGCAAGGGCGATGTCATCGTGATCCGATACGAGGGACCCAAGGGCGGACCCGGCATGAGGGAGATGTTGGGACCCACATCCTCCATCGCGGGCATGGGCATGGACAAAGACGTGGCGTTGCTCACGGACGGAAGGTTCTCCGGCGCGTCGCGCGGCGCGTCCATCGGACATATAAGCCCGGAAGCCATGAATGAGGGGCCCATCGCCCTCATCGAAAACGGAGACATCATCGATATCGATATCCCGAACCGCTCGTTGAGCGTACGTTTGACCGAGGATGAATTGGCCGAACGCGGAAAGAAACTCGTCCGTCCCGAACCGAGGGTGAATACGGGCTATCTTTCCCGATACGCCCGCTTGGTTACCTCGGCAAACACCGGCGCCGTATTGAAATAGGGCGCCGGTTCATCGCGCGCACATCAAGAAATATTTCCCATAAAAGGGGTTGTTTTTCGTCTGTTCGGACGATCTTTCCCATATCCGTAAAAATTTTTTTCGAAATTTACAAAAAAATGTTTCAACGCGCGAAATTTGGGTATAAGTATAACAGAAGGGCGACGGCCGAATCGGTTCGGGGGATCGTCGCACAGAAGGAAGAACGCCCGGGGGGATATGAAACGCGACGCCGCGCGGGACGCGCGTGTTGCGGGAAGAAAGCAGCTGTCATCGGGGGATATAAAATACGACGTCGGAGGAGGGATCCTATCGGCGTCGTGTGTTTTTTGTCATGATTTTTTCGAAACGGCCGCCGCCTACTTCACGACGACAAATATGGCGACGTTGAAACTCTTGGGGAGATAGTAGGGGTAATCGTAGCGATTTGTCTTGATGATACGCTCCTCCGTGCTGAGCATATGCTTTTCCGGATCGAAGTCCTCGTCGAGGACGGGACCCGCGAATCCGGGGAATTGGTTCAAAAACAGATGGATATCCTCGATGGTCTTGAACGGTTGGCCAAACTGGAGTTCCGCGACATTCTTCCTATATCTGTAACCCTCTCGTTTCAAATAGGATTCCATATCCTCGGCGGTGCATTTCCTCGCCTCATCCTCAAGCGGATCAAACTTCCCGTTCGGCTTCCGTCCGTGTACGATGAGGATGGCCCGCCTACGGCCTTTTGCCAACAAATCCTTCATTTCATCAAAGGGAACGCTGTAAAAACAGGTCATGACGACATCCCACGCGGCGTCGTCCAAACACTTCCAGTCGGCGACGATCGGCGCGATCTCGGCCTTCCGCGCGTGTTCACCCCACAGCTTCTCATCGATCTGTTCTTTGACTTCATCGATGATCTCCGCGTCGATGTCAACGGCGGTAACGGATTTTACATGAGGGGCGATCTCAAAATCGATGAAGGCGAGACCGCAACCGATATCGACCACATCCCACCGTTTGTCGAGATACGGCTCCAACAGCACCCCCAGTTTCTTGTGAAAAGCGGTATAGGCGCCGGCTTGTTTATAGAAAATGTTCCTGTCCGTTTCCATACGTTGGCGCAACCCCGCCGATCCGCCCCTCGAATATCGATTGATGGTATTATATCATAGATGCGAAGCGAAGCGCAGTCATTTATGATACAGCCATGCGCGTTTTCGCCGCAAGGTGAAAAAATCGCGCGGCACTCCAACCATATAGCAGCCGAAGGCTGTTATATCATAGATGCGGAGCGCAGCGCAGTCATTTATGAACCTCATTCACCCGGCGCGTTTTCATTGACAATTCGATTTTTATACGGCATACTATTTTATGAAAGCGAGGGGTGATTCATATGTCAGAAGCAGACAAAAGGTATATTGACGTTCAAAGCGCGCTCGCGCGGGTCGGAGGCAACGAGGGTCTGTACAAACGGCTTCTCGGTAAATTCGAAACCAGTATTGACATCGCGAAATTCAATGAGGATATCGACACAAAGAATTACGTCGAAGCGGGTGAGATCGTCCATGCGGCAAAAGGCGTCGCGGGGAATCTTTCCCTCACGGTTTTCTTTGCGGCGAGTTCCAAACTCATGGATCAGTTGCGGAACGGGGGTACGCCCAATGACGAGGACGTCGCGCTGTTCAGGCAACTCTTCGATGAGACGAAATCAGCGGTGAACGCCTACCTCGGCGTATAAACAACGGTCGCCGACGTTTCCGCAAACGCAACCCGTTGCCCACAGCGGGTTTCCAAGGTTGCTTTCCACCCCCTATCTTCCAATAAAGCGTCAAGTCAAAATCCGAAATATTGTTCCAGTTCCGCCTTATTGTTCGCGTTTTTTTCCGCCGTCTCCCGCGTGATCAATCCCTTTCGCACCAATTCGGACAGATTGCCCGCCAAGGTGTGCATCCCCATCTGCGCGCCCGACTGCATCGTGCTGCCCAACTGATGGTATTTCCCCTCCCGTATCAGGTTCAGCACGGCGTCGGCGCCGATGAGTATTTCCGTCGCGACGATGCGGCCGCTTCCGTCGGCCAACGGCACGAGGGTCTGCGTGACCACCCCTCTGAATACGCCGGACAACTGGGAGCGTATCATGCCCTGACTGTGGGACGGATATACGTCAACAATGCGATCCAATGTCTGAGAGGCGCCGGTCGTATGCAATGTGGACAATACCAAATGGCCGGTCTCCGCCGCGGTGACGGCAGCCGAGATCGTCTCATAGTCCCGCATTTCCCCGACGAGGATGACGTCGGGATCCTCCCGCATCGCGGAGCGGAGCGCGTCCGAAAACGAGGGGACGTCCCTGTGGAGTTCCCGCTGATGCACGAGACAGTTCTTGCTCGGGTGGACGTATTCGATGGGATCCTCTATCGTGATGATATGCGCCCGCCGTTGCTCGTTGATGTAATCGATCATGGCCGCGAGGGTCGTCGACTTTCCGGAGCCGGTGGGTCCCGTGACCAATACGATGCCGCGCGGCTGTTCCGCCAATCGTTGGATGACGGGCGGCAGGCTCAGATCGGCCAAGGTAGGGATGTCGTTCCGCAGTATGCGGATGGCGGACGCCAATTCCCTCTGCTGATGGTAGATGTTGACGCGGTATCGTTGCTTGTTCGCGTCCTCGAAGCTGAAATCCAGATCCTTTCCGAGGGACAATTCCTCGGCTTGGTATTCATTCGTCATGGACAGTATGAGCGCCCTGTAGTCCTCTCGGCTGCCCCGAAACGGGCCGATCTCCAACTCGCCGAGGCGCCGGAACGTGGGAGGCCGATGTGAGGTGATATGAATGTCCGAACAGTCATTCTCTCGCCCGTATTCCAAGAGGGTCGCAAGGGTCATGTGGCCTCCCGTCCGGCCCGCGCAGCCGTCATCCGTATTGAAATCCATAAAATCTCCCTTCCTCAGTCCACCGTGTCCCCGATCTTCAAAAATTCCTCCATGCCGGTGATCCCCTGCACGACGAGGTCGCGCGCCCGTTCGCGCAGGGTAGCCATGCCCATCTCCTTCCGCGCGTATTCGTACAGCGACGACATGGGGGCGCCTTCCGCGATCATCCGTTGCATCTTCTTGTCCACCTCCAATATCTCATGCACGGCGATCCGGCCCTTGTAGCCGGTCTGATTGCAGACATGGCAACCTTCGCCGCGCCTGAGTTTCGGCGCCCGCTCGCGGGTTTCGCCCAAGGTGAGAAGCTCCAGATCGCCGGATTCGTATTCGATCGCGCAGTGCGGGCATATCTTTCTGATCAGCCGTTGCGCGATAAGCCCGACCACCGAATTGCCCACGAGGTAGGGCGGGACGCCCATATCCTCCAATCGGACGATGGACGTCAGCGCGTCGTTGGTATGCAGTGTGGAGAGGACCAGATGCCCCGTGATCGCCGCGCTGACCGATATCGACGCGGTCTCCGCGTCGCGCGTCTCGCCGACCATGATGATGTCGGGATCCTGGCGCA
>JAISGB010000080.1 GCA_031263335.1 Eubacteriales Family XIII. Incertae Sedis bacterium | reverse complement strand
GCAGATGCGAGGATATCGACAATCACGCGGATACGCTTGCGGACGAAAGCCTCGAGGCGCGGCCGGCGAAAACGGTCGAGATGAACGAGGCAAGCGCGCAGATGCGCGAGCTGATCGCCCCATCTTTAACAGCACGAAAATGGCTTGACCGTTGCAATTGCAACGGTCAAGAGGGTTTTTCGCGGTATAATTTGTAAGTCACATGAAAATCGCTTTGTCGATTTCGTATTTCAGCTTTCTGATGTCCCGTTCGGTGGGGATGCGCAAAGCAACATCCACGCCGACGGCAGCCGCTATGCGGGCAAGGTCCGAGCCTTTCTCGGACTTGGTCAGCCTGTAATAGCCGCAGGGTATGGCATCCGCCTTGAACTCGGCCAATGCTTCCTTGATTCGATCCGCAGGTATGCCCATCTCCCAATCGCGCGTACCCGATGAAGTCTTGCCTTCCTTCTTCAGTATCTTGTATTGCAAAATTCTTATCATCGTCAGCGCGATGAAACAGATCAAAAAATGTGCGTTGATATGTTCCTTTCTGCGCACATAGACCGGACGCCCCTCAAGGTCGCTCTTGATGACTTTGAACGAATCCTCTATGCGGGAAAGCCCGTGGTATTTGTCGATCACCTCGTGTCCATCCATGTCAAGCTCACTCGTCAGGAGCGTGTAGCAGCCCATAAGCCCAAGGTCCGTTTCGATCTTTTCTTTGTCGAGAGAATAGATCGAAACGGTATCGACGACCTCTCCGGTCTTTTTGTCCGCTTTGGTCTCAACGAGGTATCTCTTGTATTTGGGCTGTTTGTCTTTCAGTTTGTCCGGAAACTCCGTGACATCGTTGAGATAATCGATAAATTTCTTGTTTTCGTGCAGGGCATAATCGTATTGTTTCTTGCTCCAATAGGCGATGATTTTTTCTTTGATCTCCACATTCCGGCCGTCCTCGTCCTTGACCGTACGCGTTCTGATCTTGTGCTTTAGTTTGAATGTCCTTTTTTCGTTCCAAACATACCCCTCCTCGTCGAGTATCCATTTCTTCACTTCTTTTGTGCTGCCTTTCGCGCTCTTTGAAACAATGTACCCGTTGCCGCAACCGAGAAGGTACGCGAGATTTTTCCCGGAATTCAACCCTCCGTCGGCGATGATAATGACACGTTCATAGCCGAGTTTGTTTATCGTCTCTTTCATCGCCGGGCGCAGCGTCGTTTGGTCCGTATGGTTTCCGGGGAACACTTTGTACGAAACGGGTATGCCGTTGTCATCGATAAAAAGCCCCATCTGCACGATGGGTTCGCGCGTCTTCTTCTTGGAAGGGCCGCGCTTGCGCATTCCTTCCTCCGTTACATTCCCCGATTCGGAAACGATGTCTTCGTCAGGGTCGTCCGTCGCAAACCAATAGTTCGTCACGTCGTAAAAACAGATGTCCTTGCTCCTTCCGACATGCTTTTCGATCTTGGTGTTCATGCGCATCTGTATCTTCTCGGACAGTTCGTCCAAAACATCGAGCGTACGGTATGCTTCTATTACATTGCCCGAACTCGTGACGCCGAACAGATAATCCTCGCGCGCCTCCCATGTGGCGTATTTGGAATCCGGGTCCAATGCTCGTCCGAACACAAGAAGCTTGGCAAGTCCGTTAAGATCGTATTCGATCCGTGAACCCGATTTGTATTTGTTGAGAACATCACAGATCCCAAGCGCATCGTACATGGCGTCGAAAAAGAAATGCCCGATAATCTTCGGATCGCTGAAAGCGGCGCCGTCGTCTTCGGGGTCGAATTCGATCCGCATTTTACACGGTTCCGGAGTATGGGCGGCCAAATCGTCCAACCCGTCAATGATGGGGGTTCCGTCCTTGAACGATTGCCTGAGTCTTTCAAGGAAATCCGGCTTGCCGTCGTCAAAACGCGCAAGCGGACCGATGTTGCGTACGGTCCTTTTTCGGTTTTTTCTGACGCCGTCAACTTTTACGGAATAACTTTCCGCGACCCTCAGATACGGTTTCCCGCTGTTTTTCACTTGATCGATGTACATGGTTCCCTCCGTTCAAATACGCCTGATACGTCTTATATATCATACCATATATCGTATGGGATGTCAAGCGAAAAAATGCCGAAACGCAATGTTCTCGGCATTTTATTTGCACTTTTTTCGATTATTTAATTGTTAAAGATGGGTTATATCATATAATGAATGAAGAGTAGTACAATTTCACCGCAAATTTATCACAAAAATCCTTGGCCGGCGGCAAGTTTCACGACCCGTTTGCGTCGCCGGACGGCTCGAAGGCAAAGCATGTTTACAATTCCGTCAATATGATGTTATACTTATATCCGTTGTGAAAGCGCGTGACGCCGAAAGGCAATGGAGGCTTGAATATCGATTCCATGAATACCGAACAACGACACGACAATATGAATGATACGATCGATCTGCAGGATGTGATGCGCGCGCTGATTCGGCGGTGGCCGATCTTTCTGGCGGGCTTCCTTGTCGGAGGCGTCATCGTATTCCTGATCTCCACGTTTTTCTTGCCTCGGACCTATCTGTCCTCGGTAGAACTCTACGTCAACAATATGGAAACAAAGTCGACGGGCGACGTCACGACCGGCGATATCGACGCGTCTCGGCGGCTGTCCAACACCTACATCGTCGTCCTTCAGAATCCGGCGGTCGAGGAGGACGTCGTCGAGGAGGTCGGCGGCGCGCTCACCATCGAGACCCTCGAAAGGGTTGTGAAGATGGAAGCGGTCGCGGACACGGAGGTGATCCGCATCTCCGCCGAAACCGAGGATCCCGCTCTGTCCACGCGGATCTGCAATACCTACGCGGGCATTGCGCCGCGGGTGCTCGAACGCGTCGTACAGGCCGGCTCCGTGGAGATCATCGGCCGCGCGACGGCAAACGAGGAACCCGCATCCCCGCATATCTCGAGAAATACGGCGATCGGCGCCTTGGCCGGGCTGTTTCTCACCATCGTCGTTCTGTACATCGTCAACATGCTCGATAACACCGTGAAGGGCGGCGCCGATCTGCGGCAGCGCATCGACGTACCCGTCCTCGGTGAGATATCGTCCTTCGTGAAAACCGGGAAGGCCGACATCGATATACCGACCATGGATAAAAGGAGACGCAAGCGGCATGGCTCGAAAAAATAAGAAACGGAATTTCGTCCAAGGGTTGTTGCTGAACAATACACAGGATTTCCAAATTGTGGAAGCCTATAAGAATCTGCGCACGAACCTCACCTTCTCGCTCTCCACGTCGGACAGCCGCATCATGGTGATCTCCAGTGCGGAACCGAGCGCAGGAAAATCATACACGACCGCCAACCTCGCCATCACGATCGCGCAGACCGGCAACCGTGTGCTGATCTTGGATGCGGATCTGCGCAAACCCACACAACACAAATTGTTTGACGCCAACAACCTGATCGGTCTTTCCCGGTTGTTGAGCGGGCATACCGAGGTCATCAACAAGGCGGTTCGCAAGGAGGTGGCGCAGAACGTGGACCTGATTCCCTCGGGACCCATCCCGCCCAACCCTTCCGAGTTGCTCGGCCATGCGCGCATGAAGGACCTTTTGGAGACGTTGACCGAGAACTACGATTATGTGTTGATCGATACGCCGCCCGTCAATGTCGTGTCCGACTCGATCCTGCTCATGAAATATGCCGCCGGCGTCCTCTTGGCCGCGCGTCAGAGGCAGACGACCTTCGACGAGCTTCGCGAGGCGATCGACAAATACCACAGTGTCGAGGCGCCGATCCTCGGCGTCGTCGTGACGGATGTCAAGACGAACGTCAGGGGTTACGGCGGCAAGTACCGCTATGAGTACCGTTAAGCCGGATACGATCTTTCGGGATTATCACATCCACTGTCTGCCCGCGATGGACGACGGGGCAACCGACCCGGCGACCTCCTTGGATATGTTGCGGGCGCTCGCCCGGCAGGGGGTTCCCGATGCGGTCGCGACCCCGCACTACTATCCCAACATGGAAGACGTCGCCGCCTATCGGGCGCGCCGGCGGTTGTCCTTTGAGGCATTGACGGAATATCTGCGGGGATACGCGGGAAAGGATCCGCTCCCTCGACTGTGGATGGGCGCGGAGATCGCTCTCGTCCCGAGGTTGTACGAACGCGATCTCTCCGGGCTTTTCATGGCGAACACCGATCGCATCCTGTTGGAACTGCCTTATACGAGTTATGAACCTTGGATCGCGGAGGAACTGCGGAACATCCGCTCGGCGCACAACGCCGTACCCGTCCTCGCGCACTTGGATCGCTATCTGCGTGATTATCGCAACAAGGATATCGACGATCTGCTGTCGATCCCCGATATCGTCGTCCAGATCAACGTCGCGGCGTTCACGAACCGCAAAACCGTGTACTTCGTGCAGTGGCTCGCCGAGGCCGGTTTCCCGCTCATCCTCGGCAGCGACGCGCACAACACCTCGACCCGGACGACGGATCTGTCGGCGGCGCTGAAATACTTCTTCGGGAAGAGAGGGGATCGCGATCTTTTTGAATATATCTTGAGAAGCGAATTCGCGCCGATGGCTTCGCGCGGCGCCTCGAAACGCGGGGAATGATCCGATTGCGCGGGCGGGAAACCGGCCGAAAAATCCGGAAAATTTTTGAAAACTTTTTTTTAAAATAATCAAAAAACACTGTACAATCGTTTTGTTATGCGTTATAATTTGTAAAAAGCGGAGTTCTTGAACGTTGTTTTATTGAAACCGATAGGAGATGCGCCATGAAAAAGAGATTTGTGCTCGTGCTTGTCGCGGTAGTTATGGTATTCACATTGGCGATGCCGATCGTGGCGTCCGCAGCTTCGGAGAGCGATATTATCGCCGCTATCAATCAAGGCGTCACCGTAAACGGCCAGACAAAGGCGATACCCGCCAAATATGTCAACGCCGTACAGAAGTATTTGGACGCGAATGATTTGACCGCGGCCCAAGCGGATACGCTCATCGCGGCCATCAATGACGCGCGTTCCACATGGGTGGCGACCGGCGAGCTGAATTTCGCGAGCATGACCGACGCGCAAAAACAGTCCTTGCAGGACAAGGCGGTTGCGGCGGCGAGTGCGATCGGCGCGAAGCTGACCATTGACGGCGACGTGATCAAGGTCGTGGATCCCAACGGAAAGGTGTTTTCGATCGATGTCGCCAGCGGGGATATCAAGCAGACCGGATACAGCTCCGCTCTTCCGATCGCTGTCGCGAGCGGTTTGGTCGTCCTTCTCGTCGCGGCTTTCGCACTGACGGGCAAGAAGCGTCTCCTCTCCTCCGAGGCCTAATGGGGGAAGCCATTGGGCGCCGACTCAATTCATTCCAATACGGTACGCGTAAATAATGGGATAAAATTCATATTTTATCCCATTATCTTATTTGTGGCCGCGAGCGCGGTCATCCTTGCGATCGTCCTGCCGATTGCGCGGCCGTATCTGGATATCTTGGATCTCTTCACCTTGGACGCGCCGCCGCAATTCGACGAGAACCGACGCGGTGTATTCACCTCCGCAATCGAGGAGCAGGACCGGCAACGGAGTTTGGACTTCACCCCGGCGGAAGGCGACGAATACGCGACGATCCTCATCCCCACCGCGGGCATCGAGGTATCCGTCTATTACGGGGACAGCCCCATCGAACTGCGGAAGGGCGTCGGCACCTATATGGGGACTTGGGTTCCGGGCCAAGGACATACCGTACTCTTGGCGGGACACAACAACAACTACTTCCGCACCCTCCCCCAAGCAAATGTCGGTGATATCGTGACGATACGGACGAATTACGGAGTGTTCCATTATCGGATCACGGGTTCCCAAGTCACGCGTTTTGACGATACCTCCGCGTATGATCTCACCAAGGCGGAGGAGAACCTCATCATGTACACCTGCGACAATTCCACGGTCTTCGGCGCGACGCCTTGGCGTCTCTTTGTCTATGCCGAATATCTGCCCGACGCCGGCGATTCGTCCCCCACAGAGGCGCCATGATGGGAGCGGAACGGAATGCCAACGGCGGACGGCATTCGGCCCGCCGCCTCGTTTCCATGATCTTTTCATTCTTTCTGACGTTGGCTTTCATCGCGTTGACCGCGGTCTTGGTTCTGCAGTTGACCCTGTTCCGCCCGAGTTTCATGTTGGAACAGGTGGACGAAAGCACGTATGCGGCCGAGATCACGAGCGATGTGGAGAACACCTTGGTTTCCTATGGCATGTCCGGCGGGTTTGACGAGGCGTTTTTCGAAAACCTCCTGACCGAAGATGAGATCCGCGCCGACCTCTTCCTCGAGGTGGAACGCCTCTACGATCCCGATCTCCCCGGCGTGGACATTGAGGATTTTCGTGCCGGGCTGTATGAGAAGATGTGCGTCTATGTCACGGAACACGGCGAGACCGTATCCCCCGAGATGGAGGAAGCCCTGCGGTATCTGACGGATATCTGCACGGAGGCGTATGGCAAGGGCGTCGCGATCCCGTTCTCGGCGCAGCTGTCCCCGATACTTGTAAAGTTGCAGAAGTTCGTCCTGCCCGCGATCATCGCCCTCATTCTCTTCATCATCGTGATTGCGGCCTTCCTCATCGGAATTCAACGCTTCAAATATCGCGCTTGGATGTATGTCATCTACGCGCTGACCGCGTCGGGCGTATTCTTCATCGTTCTTGCGTCGGTCGCCCTGAATACGGATCGTTTCGAGCGCATCGGCATCTCGGGACAGGGGTTGTATGAATTGGTCGTGGCCTACATGACGAACATCTTCGATCCC
>JAISGB010000043.1 GCA_031263335.1 Eubacteriales Family XIII. Incertae Sedis bacterium | reverse complement strand
TCGTTAAAGTGTGCGTTATCGATAACCCCTCGAAGGCTGTTTGCTTTAGCGAGTTCGGCAATTATTTTGTCCATCTCTTCGCCGATATCCTTGTTGCCTATGAGCGCGAGCATATCGTCAAAGCCGCCGCCGGTGAGAATCTTAGTGGGGTCAAATGGGTTATCGGTCGCCTTGTCCGATACATACTTGACGAACAAAAGAGTGAGTATGTAATCCTTGTACTGCGAACTGTCCATGCCACCGCGCAAGCTGTCGCAACTCGCCCAAAGACTTGAATAGAGCTCGCTTTTTTTGACCGCCATATGTTTTCCCTCCGAGCACAGCCGATTCACTGCGGACGTCGCTTTTATTTAAGTCTCAAAAGTCACTCCGTCTGCAATGAACCCCGCGCGGGCAACACCTCGAACCAGGAGCGTCCGGGATTCAGCGGGATCGGGTTCCCCGCCGCGTCCGTCAGCTTCGGGGGCGTATTGCGGTCGGCGGTCCATGTGCATTCGTATTTGTTTCCCTCCCGGAACAGGACGGCCTTGCCCGTCCCGCCGAGCGTCGTGTCGTAGGTGGGACTGCCCGCGGGATCCAAGGTCGGTTGTTGGGCGTAGTCGGCGTACAGCACGGCCACGTTCTTCGCGCGCACCTGACTGTCCTCCATCGCGTCCATGAGCGCCTTCCCGCCCTGCGAGCGGAGATAGACGCCTTGTTCCGCGTTCCAATCCCAACGTATGTTGGAACGCCCGCCGAAATTCAAGGTAATTGCGGACGCGGTCACGGACGAATCAGACTTGATCGGGCCGAAATCCAACGGCGAGAGCTTGTCGGAACGTACAGTCATCCCCTTGGCGCTCGCGATGTCATGCCCCCCGTTCAACTTGAGATACAGATTGTGGGGCGCCGCGCGGAAGCTGACGCGATGATAGATCGCCGACGCCGCGCTGTGGGACATATCCGGGAGGCCGGCTTCTTTGATCCGCCGCACCACGTCCACATTGGCGCCCGAATAGAAGAACAGCCCTTGATATTGCGGCACGATCCACAGATCCGAGAGGCGGGCGCTGCGAACAGGGCCGACCTCCCCCGGCAAACGGCTCTGGAAGATACAGTTAAAGCGGGTTTCGCCGCCCTCCACCATCGTCTCGTAGACGACGTCGGCCGCGTTCAGCCCCGTCTGCGGACGGGCGGCCTCGGAGTTCTCGATCTTTACCGAGAGCGGCACGTTCCGGACGGCGAAGGGATCCCCCGTCTCCTCTCCCGTAAACGGCCACGTAAAGGTCTCCTGCGGCGGGGCGGGGACGACGGGCGCCGGCGCCTCCCGCGTGGATCCGCCCCCCGCGGGCGCGGACGTGCGGCAACCGCCCATAAACGATAGGAGCATTGCCAAGATGATGATTGGGACGCACAGCCTCGCGACGCGCGCCTTCCTTGTGTTTCCGCCGGTTACGCAGGATATTCCGTTCGCCCGGCCCATGTCAATTCCGTAGTTGCTTCTTGCTTTCATATTTGTTTCATTCTGCCTTTTCTTTGATTGTTGCCGCACAATAGCCACGCTGCTCGCCGCGAGCGCGACGGTCCCGTCCCAAGCGTTGCTTATGTCGGGACCAAACCCGGTCTCAGACAAAACTGCCGCGACCATTGAGCCGTTTTGATTTAACCCTTTATGTCTCATGCGATCCCTTCGGTCGCGCGATCAATCTTGGCCCGCGATCAGCTCGCGCGCCTTGTTTACGATAAACTCTTTACTGAAACCAAACCGCCGGAACAGTTCGTCGGCCGGCGCCGACGCGCCGAACCGATCCATCGTCACATAGCCCCCTGCCGGTCCCACCAATTTGCCCCAAGAATAACTGCTGCCCGCCTCGACGGCCAACCGCTTCCGCACGTCCGCCGGCAGGACCGCATCGCGGTATGCGGCCGGTTGCCGTTCGAAAACCTCCATACAGGGTACGCTGACGACACGGGCGGCGACGCCCTCCTTCGCCAATGCTTCCCCCGCGCGGACGGCGACGGACACCTCCGAGCCGGAGGCCAAGAGGATGATGTCGGGCCGAGGCGCGGCTTCCTTGCGGATGATATAGGCGCCCTTCTCCGCGTCCGGGCCGGAACCTTCGAGGATCGGTAGATTCTGCCGCGACAACACGAGTACGGAAGGCCGCGTCCCGCTCAACAGGGCCGATTTCCACGCAACGCGCGTCTCATACTCGTCGGCGGGCCGAAATACGTCGATGTTCGGCATGGAACGCAACATCGTCAACTGCTCCACGGGTTCATGCGTGGGGCCGTCCTCCCCTACCCCGATGCTGTCGTGGGTGAGGATGGAGATGAGCGGCAGCCCCATGAGCGCCGACAGCCGCAACATGGGTTTCATATAGTCGACGAACACGAAGAATGTGGAGACGAAGGGACGCAGACCCCCGTGGAGCAACATGCCGTTCCCGATGGCCGTCATCCCCATTTCCCGCACGCCGAACCGGATGTTCCTGCCCGCGTACGAGCCTTTCGCGAAATCCGCCTCGCCCTTGAGTCCCGTCTTGTTGGACGGCGCCAAGTCTGCGGAACCGCCGATGAGGGAGGGGATGCAATCCTTCATTTCGTTCAATATCCGCCCCGAAACATTCCGCGTCGCGTCGGCCTTCCGCTCAAAATCAAAATAGTCGCCGTCGAATATCCCCTCGTCGATAGGTCCGTCAAGCCGGCGTTCGAACAGGGCGGCCTCATCGGGATAGCGTTCCCGGTATGCGGACAGCGTCGCCTTCCACCGCTCGCATCGCCGCAGACCCTCGTCCGCGAGCGCCGCGTAGTGCGTATACACCTCCTGCGGCACGGAGAACGGCGTTTCGCTCGGCCAATGCAAGGAAGCCCGCAACGCGCGCACATTCTCCTCGCCCAAGGGTTCCCCATGCGCTTTGGACGTCCCCTCTCGTTCAGGGACGCCGTAGCCGATCTTCGTGCGCACCTTGATGAAGGACGGTCGATCCGCGTCCGCCTTCGCCCGGTCGATCGCGTCCGCAATCGCGCGGATATCATTCCCGTCGTCCACGGACAGCGTTTGGAAGCCGAACGCCTCCATGCGTTTGGCCACATCCTCCGTGAACGCCAGATCCGTACCGCCTTCGATGGTGATATCGTTTGAATCATACAGCACGATCAGCTTGCCGAGTCCCAACGTGCCGGCCAAGGAAAACACCTCGGAGGAGATACCCTCCATGAGACAGCCCTCGCCGCCGAGGGCAAAGGTGTAATGATCGACGATCCTGCAGTCATCCTTGTTGAATTTGGCCGCGAGATGGGCTTCGGCGATCGCCATGCCCACAGCCATGCCCATGCCCGCCCCAAGCGGACCCGTGGACGCGTCCACGCCGGGCGTCAGGCCGTGTTCGGGATGCCCGGGCGTCAGAGCGCCGTACTGACGAAAGCGCTTCAGTTCGTCGAGGGTCATCTTGGGATAGCCGAACAGGTGCAGGGCGGAATAGAGCATCGCGGAACCGTGTCCCGCAGAGAGCACAAACCTGTCCCGGTTGAACCAGTCCGGTTCGGCGGGCGCGTGGTTCATGCCGTGCGCGTAGATCGCGTACAGGATGGGCGCCGCGCCCAAAGGGAAGCCCGGATGACCCGAATTGGCCTTCTGTACGGCGTCTGCGGACAGAATCCTGATGGCGTCCGCCGCAATCTGTTCATTCATGTTCAACCTCCGTTCCCACCTCAGATCGGCATGTCGATCTTGAGGTCAATTATACCGGTTCTGTCCCAATCGTTCAATATGCGCATCGCCTCCGACGCCGCCCGCGCGGAACGCGCCTCCCCGCCCATGTCGCCCCAACGATCCGT
>JAISGB010000015.1 GCA_031263335.1 Eubacteriales Family XIII. Incertae Sedis bacterium | reverse complement strand
ACGGGTACCTTGATGTCGCCGATGCGTTCGATCACGGAGCGTTCCCTGTAATAGGGGCCGTCGAGCGGGTTCAGCATGAAGTCGAAGAGGACGGGGTTCTTCGTCGGGTATTTCAGCAGATGATAGAGATAGGGATACTGCCTGAGCGCGGGGTCCTCCATCGCTTCCTTGACGATCCGGTCGAGTTCGGCGGGGGGCGTCGAAACCTGCATGGCCGAGCGGACGCGATCCGTGACCGCATAGCCGCAGCGGGCCGGATAGGTCCCCGTGTAGAGTCCGTAGAGGAAGATGTTGAACACGCCGCCCTCATACTGGCCGTGCTTGTAGAGATCGTCCCCGTAGATCTCCCACGGCGCGATGCACTTCAGATGCGGGGGCGCCGCCGCGGCGAGTTGGAGTTGGGCGTTCGCGAAATAGCAGATCCCCGCGCCGCCGACGCCGCCGTCGCACCAAGGTTGCGCCGCGAGCCATTCGCAGATATCGTAGCCGTCCTCGCCGCGTTCGTTCTTGTTCATCATGCCGTCATGATAGCCCTCGCTGTCGCCGAGTCCCCGGAAATCCGCGATGGCGTAGGCGTAGCCGCGCTTCGCGTAATAGTAGGGATCCCCCGATTCGACCGAGGCTTCGAAGATGGATTTGCCGAAGGGTTGGGGCGGGGATTCAAACACCTGCGCGTCCTTGCCGTAGGGCGACTGCGCGAGCAACGCCGGATATCTGCCGTCCGCGTCGGGTCTGTAAACATCCACCGCCAACTTGACGCCGTCCCTCGCCGGGATCATAAAGGTCTCTTTGATTACGTTGAACTTGGGTTCTGATGCGTTGCTCATGATTTTCGCTCCTTTCGCGCACATCAACAGATAACGTGACAACCGGAAACGCGGGCGCAATGCCCACTTTCACGCAAACCGAGGGGCAACTGCCCGCAACGGCGCGGTTCCGCCACAGAACGGAATGAGTCGTTTGAAAATCATAACAGTAATTACAACTATGACAGTTACAGGATACTGCAAGGTAGGCGGCTTGACAAACATAGGATATTGATGGGGTCATCAACTTTGTGTATGGCCGTATCAAAAAAGATCATGCAGGGCCGCAGGCAAATCGGATCAAAACCACACAACGACTTTAAATATCGATGGGGTTTTCCTGCAAATAGTCCCACAACTCCCGCAGAAACTGCTCGGCGATCCCGCTTGCCGCCTGCTTGCGCCATGCGACGCCGATCTGATGGAAGGCGTCTTTCTCCGCGAGCGGGATGAGGACGAGATTGTCGAAGTCGTACCCTTTGAAGAACTGCTTCGTCAACAGCACGAGGCCCATGCCCATGCGCGCCATCATGATGGTGGCCATGCGGTCGTTGGACGTCGTATTGAGCAGGGGCGTCATGTCGCGGGCGAAATAGAGGCGACGCACGAGTTCGAAGAAACCCGGATTGGATTCGCTCGACATGAGGATGATCGTCTCGTCCGCGATCATGTCCATCGTGATCGCCTTCTCTGCGGCGAGGCGGTGCGTCTCGGGTACGCCGAGGCAGAAGGGGTCGTAATACAGATGCCGCCATTCCGTCCCCTCGTGCTGCGAGAACGACTCGTTGCGCCCCAAGCCGAAATCGAAATCACCGTTCAGGATGCGCCTTGAGACGGCGATGGAGGTGTCCGAGTTGAATTGCAGATTGATGCGCGGGTGCTTTTCGTGGTACAGCTTCAGGAAGGGCATGAGCGGCTCGACCATCTGCTCCGCGACGAAGCCGAAGCGCAGATCGCCGTCCTCGCCCGCCACGATCTTCTCGATCTTCCGCTTCACGCCTTGGGAAAGGACGATCATCTTGCAGGCTTCCGCGAAGAATATCTCCCCCGCCGGCGTGAATACGATGCCCGTTCGCGTGCGCGTAAAGAGCTTCGCGCCCAATTCCTTTTCGAGTTCGGCGATGTCGTGACTGACCGCCGATTGCGCGATATGCAGATGCTTCGCGGCCTTCGTGAAGCTCATGTATTGGGCTGCGGTGATAAAGACGTTCAGCCGATGAAAGTCCATGTCCGACGAAGCTCCCCTGCCGTTGCGCGTGGCCAAAAATGTTGTTTGCACAACAATTTTACATGAAGCGGATCGCATCTGTCAAACGTCTCGACGATCTTTGTGATAGGTTTCAAGTCCCAAAACATCATAAGAATGTTAATCGCTGTTTAACGATATACCTTGCGGGCGCGCCCATCAAAATTATCAGTTCAGGGGCAGCTCGACGGTGAATGTCGAAAATCCGTTTGCCGAGGTTGCGTAGATGCGGCCTCCGGAACGTTCGACGATGGTTTTCGCGATGGCGAGCCCCAGGCCGAAGCCGCTCTGATAGGTCTTGCCGTTCGGCGCCGCGCTCTCTCGCGCCGACGCGCGCGCGCGATCCGCGCGGTAGAACCGGTCGAAGATCCGAGGCAGATCCGCCGAGGGGATCTCTTCGCCCGTGTTCGACACCTTGATGTAGCCGACATGTCTGCCCCTGCCCGTTTCCACCGTCACTTCCCCGCCCTCGTTCGTGTATTTCACGGCGTTGTCGAGCAGGATCAGGATGGCTCGACGCAGACGTTCCTCATCCGCCTTTACGATGACTTGCCCATCGTATTTCTCCAAGGCCAACCGGATGTTCCGTTCGTACAGGATGGCCTCCACGCGCCCGATCTCGTCCTCCGCCGCGGCGGCGAGATCGAAGGGCAGATTCTCGCGGTCGCCGTCCTCCGCCTTCGCCAGATACAAAAGGCTGTCCACCAAGGCGCGCATACGGCTCGATTCCTCCTCGATGCGTTCGAGCCACTTGCGTCTGCCCTCCGGCGAGGGGTCGTCGTCGGCCAAGATCGCCTCCGCGTTGGCGTCGATGATGGCCAAGGGCGTCTTCAGTTCATGCGAGGCGTCCGCCACGAAACGCCGTTGCTTTTCCATGCTCTCGTCCACGGGGCGTATCGCGCGGTTCGCGAGCCGATAACTCATGAACAGGAGGATCGCAAAGACGCAGCCGCCGATGATGCTCATGCTGAAAAGCATGCGGGACAGCGTCCGCTCGTAACCGTCCACGTTCAGAAAGATGATGCTCTCCTTGTCTGCGCCCGTCACCAAGAACTGCCAACGATTGCCCGCGAGGTTGATCCGGCCCGTTTCGGCGCCTGACTGCGACGCGAGGCGGGCGGCTTTGATGTAGTCGTCCTTCTCGAGTTCGATGCGCGAAAAGACCGAGAGGATGTTGCCGCTCTTGTTGGTGTTGATCACGAACGCTCTGCTGTAATCTATCGGCAGATCGGGAAGCCCATTCACGCGGAACCCGCCGGCGCCGACGCCCGCCTGTTGATCCCGTTCGGACAGGATGGCGTTTGTCATCACATCGGGCGGGATCGAACGCAGATCGCTGACGATAAGCCCCTGCAGATGGCTGTAGGTGACGAAGTAGACGACAGAAAAGGAAAACAGGATCACCGCGGAGAGGGCGATCATGTTCACCAAGAGCAGCTTGTTCCTCAATCGTTTCAGCATCAGGTTCCGCCTAACCGTTCGGGGATCGTTTCGCCGAACCGCGCCCGTCCTTCGCGTTCCCTTCCGCAGCCAATACGTAGCCCACATTGCGGATGTTCCTGATCTTGACGCTCGATCCGAGCCGCGCCAATTTCTTTCGCAGGAAGGAGATATACACTTGGACGTGATTGTCCTCCGCGTCGCTGTCGTAACCCCATACCTTTTCGATGATGGCGTCCGCGGACAGGCTCGTCCCCTTGTTCGCGATGAGGTATTCGAGCAACCGGCCCTCCTTGAGCGTCAGATTGTACGATCGGTCCCCGCTCGACAGGATCAGCTTGCTCGGGTTGAGTTCGATGTCCCCGAAAGCCAATACGCCTTCCGGCAACAGTTCGCCCTTGCGCCGGCTCACGGCCCGTATGCGCGCCAACAATTCCTCCGTTTTAAAGGGTTTGGGCAGATAGTCGTCGGCGCCGCTGTCCAAGCCCAAGACCTTGTCCTCCGTCTCCCCCTTCGCCGTCAGCAGGATGACGGGCGTCGAGACGCCGTCCCCGCGCAGATGCTTGAGCAGACTGACGCCGTCCAATTTGGGCAACATGATATCCAAGAGGATCATGTCGTACACGCCGGTCAGGGCGCTGTCCAATCCGTCCTCCCCGTCGAACGCGAGATCGACGTCGTAGTTGTTCTTTTCCAATATCCGCGCCACCGCTTCGGCCAGATACCGCTCGTCCTCGACCATGAGGATCTTCATCGGCGCCTCCCTGTATTGCGACAATCCATCCCTCTATTGTGCGCGTCCATCCTTTAACAAATCTTAAATCGTAGTTGCTCAACGACGGTCACGCCGGTTTTGATTTGACCCTTGGCGGGTAGCCGCGTCATACGATGTCGCCGAGGCGTTGGCCGATCTCGAGCAGAAACGTCTCCGTATCCACCCGTTCCTTGTTCGGCAGATCGGAGAGCGCAAAGAGGTCTCCCGTCATGACGCCGTCCTCGATGGTCTTTACGGCGGCCAATTCCATCTTCGCGCCGAAGTCCGCAAGCCGCGCCAAGCCGTCCATCTCCCCGCGTTTCCTCAGCGCGCCCGCCCAAGCGTAGAGCGTGGCGACGGCGTTGGTCGATGTGGGTTCGCCGTTCAGGTACTTGTAGTAGTGTTTTTGCACCGTCCCGTGGGCGGCCTCGTATTCGTAACAACCGTCGGGCGACACGAGCGCGGACGTCATCATCGCCAGACTGCCGTAGGCCGTCGCGACCATGTCGCTCATGACGTCCCCGTCGTAGTTTTTGCACGCCCAGATGTAGCCGCCGTTTGATCGGATCACGCGCGCGATCGCGTCGTCGATGAGCGTATAGAAGAATTCGAGGCCGGATTCGGAGAACTTGCGTTCGTACTCCTCCGTATACACCGTCTCGAAGATATCACGAAACCGGCGGTCATAGGTCTTGGATATGGTGTCCTTGGCCGCGAACCAAAGATCCTGTTTCGTGTCCAAGGCGAAATTCATGCAGGATCGCGCGAACGATCGGATGCTCACGTCCGTGTTGTGGATGCCCTGCACGATCCCGGACGTACCCTCAAACGCGTGGATCGGCAACGCGGTCTTCGTCCCGTCCGCCTCCGTGCGCACCAACTCGACCTTGCCGCCCGCCGGCACATCCATCTCCGTGTTCCTGTAGATGTCCCCGTAGGCGTGCCGCGCGATGGTGATGGGCTTCGTCCATGTCGGGATGTAGGGGACGATCCCCTTCACGAGGATGGGCGCCCGGAACACGGTTCCGTCCAAGATCGCCCGGATCGTCCCGTTGGGCGATTTCCACATGGTCGTGAGTCCGTACTCCTTGACGCGCTCCGCGTTGGGCGTAATGGTCGCGCATTTCACGCCCACGCCGCGCCGTCGGATCGCCTCCGCGGCCTCCGTCGTCACCCGGTCCCCCGTATCCTCCCGGTTTTTCAGCCCCAGATCGTAGTATTCCGTTTTCAGCGCCACATGCGGCTCGATCAACAGCTCCTTGACCTTCGCCCAGATCACGCGCGTCATCTCGTCCCCGTCCATCTCGACCAACGGCGTCTTCATTTCGATTCGGTTTCCCATTATTCCATTCACCCTCGCCTTTTCTCCTTGATCCGATTTTCTGTGGATAACATTATATCACAGATATCGGGTTGGAAATCGGCGGCTTTATGTGATAAACTGGGAACGGTCGACGCGCCGCGCGCACGTATGAAAGGGTTGTGTGACGCCACGGACGCGCTATGTCTGCTACAACAGTCGCGCGTCGGGCGCACGTACGGAAGGGTTGTTGCGCAAGGTTGGATCAACAATGGCGCGATAGTTGCGATACGCGAAATGTTCATGGGAGGGCTTGCTGTATCATGACGGACAGTCTCACATCCGGGGGCGGCGCGCGGATCGACGCGTCTGTACGCCGCGACTCCATTGGGGGATTCACCCTCGTCGAGTTGATCGTGGTGTTGACGATCTTGGGCATCCTCGCGGCCTTGTCCGCGCCCTCCATCGTCTCCTATGTCAAACACTACAATGATCGGCAGAGCGTGACTGAGGCCAAGATCTTGGTGAACGGCGTCAAATCCCTGCTGTCGTTTGACTATTCCGAAGGCCGGCAGGAGATCGACCCCAATGTGTTTGATCATCCCTTTCCGGACTCCGCCGCCTATGGGTTCGCGGACAACGGCGTCGCCGCGGGCAAGATCAAGGGCAGCTCCGGCCTGAACATCCCCGTCGACGCCGATGTCGTCGTGTTCAACGTGGCCGCCCCCGAGGGGACGGGCTACGGGCGGTTCGATCTCGACAATCTGATCTATTATCCCGGCGGCGCGACAGATCCCGGCAACCGGGCGATCGTATATGTAAAGGGTACGGGTTATTTCGTTTTGGATGAAACGACGGCGTCGCCTTTGCAACAGTTAACGGACACCGTCGCGTCGGGCGGGACGCCCACCGAACCGGATTCGTAAGCCGCTCCGGCCGCTTCGGCGCGAATATTCCGCCAAAATGGGTACAATCGTCGTTTGGACGAGTCCGCGCAAGATGTTATTGCCTCCCGGTCGTTTCGGGCCGGTTTCGGCCAATACACAAAAAGGTGCGCAATTGCAACACTTTTCAACATTTTCACGAAAATATAACGCCCCGGAAATAAAAAAAATTAAAAAAATTTGATTTTAGGTGTTTAAAATGCTATAATCCGGGTAAAATAATAGTGTACGCAATCACCCATGCGAGACCGGGGTGAAAGAAATTGAGTGGGAATCGAGGAGATTCGCGAAAGGGAAAAGGAGAAAAGGACATGCAGTTGATACTCAAGAAACAGCTCAAGAAGAAAAAGGGATTCACGCTGGTGGAGGTCATTGTCGTACTCGTTATTTTGGCCATATTGGCAGCCATCGCCATCCCGTCGCTGACGGGGTATATCGGCCGGGCGAATGACAGAGGGTTGCTCAGCGAAGCGAGGACGGCGGGTGTTGCGTTGCAGACCCTGATCAGCGAGAGCGTCGCGCCGGGGGCTGATGCGCTTCCTGCCAGTGATGTTGCATGGGTAGGCGCAGTCAATGATTTGGCGAGAACAAGTTATGCGGATAATCAGATCACGGGTGTTACGTCCGACGCAGACGGAGTTCTGACGGGGTTTAGCTTCGTGAACGCTGCCGGTGACAGGCAAGTCATCTATACGGAAGCGGACGGGTATGCAGATCCGA
>JAISGB010000266.1 GCA_031263335.1 Eubacteriales Family XIII. Incertae Sedis bacterium | reverse complement strand
CGAGCCGGACACCGAGCCCGTCACTTTGACGCTGCCCGCCGTCAGATCGACGCCCTCGGGCAACAGGATGTAGAACTTCGGGTCCTCGGTTTTTTGTATTGCTGCGGCTAACATGTCGTTATTGGCGTTGAAGGTCGATTTCACCGCTATTTCTTCACCGGCCGGATAGGAATAGCCGCCGGACTTTTGCGTCATCTCCGTGCTTATAGTCGCGTATAATCTTGGCGTCGAATTCACGACGACGGGCAACGTGTAATTGTACGCTCCGACCGAAGCGGAGGACGTCACCTCGACACCGATGTTGAAGGTTCCCGGCGTTTGAGGATTGCCGAAAAAGCCTTCCCCTCTGTTGATGTCTATGATATTGTTGTATCCTTTATATCCGATGCCGAAGTCCCCGACCTTTATGCTCGCCCATTCGAGGATCGCTCCCTCGGGGATTCCCAGAGCCGTAGGCGTGACCCGCACCTTGCCGCCGCTTGTACCTGTCGCAGAATAAGCGAGGTTAGCCGTGACCGTGTGCGAATTCGTCTCATCATAGAGCTTGTATTCAATCTCATAGGGATTCGTACCCGTCTGCTGGCTCGGCGCCTCGAAGCCTCGGATGCGCAATGCTTCCGGGAAGGTGTACTTGACCGCCTGGTCGGTGATCGCCGTCGTGTTTTTGCTCTCAAATCCCACCAACGCGAGGCCGGTCAGGCCCGGGATCTCCGTTATATATGTGTTTCTGAGGGAAGAGGTGGTGCTTAATGCGGAAAGCCTGCCGGTATCATACGCAGGGTTGACGACCTGATAAAAGTGGGCCGTGTCCGTGTGCGTGACCTCTCCCCCGTCATATGCGGTGAACTTGAGTGTTGATATAACCCCATATTTATTGTCCTCGCCCGAATTGAAGATCAGCCGCAGGGCGGGGCCGTCGTTGATATTGCCGCTCGCGCCGATGCCGCGATTTTCGTAGTAAAACGTGACCTTGCGGCTCGCGGCGTCATGCGTGACCGAGGTGTTGCCGTCCGTACCCGGACCGTTGTAAAGGTTGGCGCTGTCCGCCGAGGGAACTGCGCCGTTCGGCTGTTTGTTAGCGTCGGACGGCAGGTACACGCCCGAGAGCGTCGCCTGTGCGGGATAGGTCAGCGTCAGCGCCTGCTTCTTGCCCACCACGCGAATCACGCTTCCCGCCTGCATCATATCCGTGACATGTTGCATGATGGGGGCTTCGCTTCCAAGAGGCGCATATGAGGTTTTTTCCACCACCGAACCCGGAGTTGAAGCCGTCCGAATGGCATACTCGTCGGTACGCCATGTTCCGGTGACACCCGGCGCGTAGCTCAGCGTCGTCTCGATCTTCGCTTCGATCTCGCGTTCGCTCAAAGTGTTCCCGCCGCCGATCAGCTCTATTTTAAGAAGATTGGGTACGTCATGCGGGCCGTAGAAGCGAGCCCTGTCCGCGCCAATGGTGAACGTGAACTGTCCGCCCTCATAGCCGTCCGTGAGGTTGTAGATGAGTTCTCCGTTGCGAACCTGAAAATTGGCGGTAGTGGTATAGGACGTGTCCTTCGCGGGTTCCTTCCCCATCGTAACGAAACCCTGCATGATGTCCGGCAGGTCTGCGCCGGCGAGGCCCGGATAGCTGTCTATCGCAAGACCCTCGGGTACGGTGATCTTCAGTTGCTTGCCCGTAGTGCCGGACAGGTCGGAGAGGTCGATCGTGACCGTCTGAGGCGTCAGCAGGTCGAGCGTCAGATCCGGCGTACCCGACGCGGGGAATTCCACGCCTCCGATCTCCACGTCCATCGGCTCTTCGTCCGACATGATGTCGATGAGGCTGCCGAGCGCGCCCATCACGGAGCCGAGGAAGCCCTTGTCCTCGGACGCCTTCGCCTTATCCTTGCTTCCCGTGCTTTGGGGTTCCGTTTTGCCGGATTGGCCGGCGTCGGCCGGCATATTGGGAACGGGCGCCGAGGCGTCGGAACCGTCGCCCGCCGGGGCGTTCGGATCCGCGCTTGCGCCTTCCTGCGCCCGCGCGCCGGATTCGCCCGTATCGTCATTCACTTGTGTCTGTTGATCCTCCCCGGCGTCCGATGTCACCGGATCCTCGACGGGTTCGACCGCCGCGTCGGACGAAGAGCCGTCCGATCCTTGATTTTCGGGGCTTTCCGAGCCTTCGGCCGAAATGATGTTTTGCTCAGACCCCCCCCCATTGGCAGAATCTGCCAACACAAGGGCCGGCACCGCCGCCGTAAGGATCAACACGAGCGTCAAAACGGACGCCCACGCCCTTTTTCCGAATGTCTTGTGTTTCTCGCGCTTGCTTTCTTTGTACATACGCTCCACCCTTTCTCGCTTCCTTTTTTTCCGGACGGGTTTCGTCTTTTCAAACGATGTTCGTTTCCCGAACGATTTCCCGTCTGCCTCTCACTCGAACGACTTCTCGCCCGTTTCCCACGCGAACGACTTCTTGGCCGCCCTTCTTCGGGCGGTTTGTCGTTCCTTCAAACGCTTTCCCGTCTGTTCGAACGTTTTCCCGTTCGAACGACTCGCGTTTACACAGACAATCCTCTTTCCTCCCGGGCAATTTTCGCGTACTCTAACCGGAAGGCCGCGTTTGTCCCTATTCTATTCATACCCAAATTTTCGGGTTTGAAACATGATTTGGGACAAAATTTTTGTTTTTTTTAAATTTCATGTGGGGACGCCGTGTCGAATTCCCCCCAAATCGTCCGGGACGCGTTCTAAGCTCCGCGATAACCCCGTCATAAGAATAAGAATATTCCGGAGAGAAATTATTGCCCCGTTGCGAGATTTTTTTGAGGAAAGAAACAAAAAAATAAAAAATGACCGCCCGGCTATCGCCGGACGGTCATTTCGTACCGTAAATATCCCAATCGTGTCAACGAAAACGCACGACCGGACGGTGCGGAGAACGCCGTTACAATGTTACCGATCAAAGATTAAATCAAAACTACTTAACGGTCGCGATAGTTTTGACGGAGTCCGGGTTCCAATGCCGATTTTGGCTCCCCGGAACGTACACAGACGTACGTGAGGAAGACAAAATCGGTATTGGGTTCCGGAATACGCAAAAATAGCGTGACTGTTAAGTAGTTACATTACAGTTGTGGCAAACTGTCGAAGCCCGGTTGCAGCTCCTCGTCAGTGGGAATATGATCCGTCATGGTCCCGTCGAGATAGGAACTGTAGGCGGTCATGTCGAAATAGCCCGTGCCGGTCAGGCCGAACAGGATGGTCTTGGCCTCGCCGCTCTCCCTGCACGCGATCGCCTCGTCTATCGCGGCGCGGATGGCGTGCGCGGATTCCGGCGCCGGCAGGATGGTCTCGTATTTCGCGAACAGCTTCGCGGCTTCGAACACGCCGGTCTGTTCGACCGCCCGCGCTTCCATATAGCCGTCATGATAGAGCTTGGAGAGGATGGGCGACATGCCGTGGTAGCGCAGCCCGCCCGCGTGGTTCGCCGAGGGCTTGAAACCGCAACCCAAGGTGTACATCTTCGCCAACGGGGTCGTCTTGGCCGTATCGCAGAAGTCGTAGGCGTATTTCCCCCTCGTGAACGACGGACAGGACGCCGGTTCGACGGCGATGATGCGCGGATTGCTCTTGCCGGTCAGCTTGTCCCCGGCGAAGGGCGCGATGAGTCCGCCCAAATTGGAACCGCCGCCGGCGCACCCGATGATGACGTCAGGGTATTCGTCTATGAGTTCCAAGGCGGCGGCCGACTCCAAGCCGATGACGGATTGATGGAGCAGGACCTGGTTGAGCACGGAGCCGAGGACGTATTTATAGCCTTCGGTGGTCACCGCCACCTCGACCGCCTCCGAGATGGCGATGCCGAGGCTGCCGTTGTTGTCGGGATCCTCCGCAAGTATCGCGCGGCCGGAATTCGTCGTGTCGGAGGGACTCGCGTACACCCTCGCGTCGAAGGTCTCCATGATCGCCTTCCGGAAGGGTTTCTGGTTGAAGGAAACCTTGACCATGTACACGATGAGGTCCAAGCCGAAATAGGAGGCGGCCTCCGCCATCGCCGTTCCCCACTGGCCGGCCCCGGTCTCCGTGGTCAGCCCTTTCAGCCCCTCATCCTTCGCGTAGTACGCCTGCGCGACGGCCGAATTGAGCTTATGGCTGCCCGATGTGTTGTTTCCCTCGAATTTGTAATAGATCCGCGCCGGCGTCCCCAACTGCTTTTCCAGATTGTACGCGCGGCAGAGCGGCGACGGCCGGTACACGCGGTACACGTCAAGCACCTCCTCCGGGACATCGACGAAGCGGGTCGTATCGTCCAATTCCTGTCGGGCGAGCTGCTTGCAAAAGACCGGGTAGAGTTCTTCCTCGGTGATGGGCTTGCCCGTCCCGGGGTTGAGCATGGCGTCGGGTTTCGCCTTCATATCGGCTCGGACATTGTACCATTGTTGCGGGATCCGATCCTCCGGCAGATAGATACGATGTGGAACGTTGTTTTTTCCGATACTCATTTCATCCTTCCTTTCCCGCCCGGGGATGTCCTCGGAGACCCTCAAGCGAACTGCCCGCCCCGCGAACGCCCATCGCCCGCCGAGCAATAAAAAAAACCTCTGCCCCAACATACGCCGGGACAAAAGTTTTACTTCTGCGGTACCACCTGGCTTGACGCGTAAACGCCCGCTCATTCCGCGTACAATATACGCGCTCCCTTGATAACGGGCGGAGTTCCCGTCAGGCGCTACTCGGCGATCCGCCTTTCGTCCTGCCCTCCGAAGTCCATTCGATTCGGTCCCGCTTACCGCGCTTCCACCAACGGCGGCTCTCTGTGAATCGGGTTTCCAAGCCTACTACTCTTCGTCATAGGTTTGAACTTATATATAAAACAATGGTACAACGCTTCGGAGCGGATGTCAAATGTTTTTTTGCGATAAGGGGATGTGGCGGGCCTACCCCGCCGTCAAACGTTTGGCCGCCCGCCGTTCCTCCCGCTTCGCGCGACGCTTTTCCCGTACATCGTCGATGATGGAATAGATGACCGGGATCAGGACCAAGGTGATCACCGTGGAAAACAGCAGGCCGCCTATGACGGTGATGCCCATGGGCATGATAAGCTCGCCGCCGGAGCCGAGTCCGATCGCGAGGGGCAGAAGCCCGAGGCAGGTGGTCAGCGTCGTCATGAGGATGGGACGGAACCGGAACCGTCCGGCATTGATGATCGCCTCATCGCGCGTGGCGTAGATCGAGCGGTTTTGGTTGATGAAATCGATGAGCAGAATGGAATTGTTCACGACGATCCCGCTGAGCATGATGATCCCGATGAAGGCGACCAAGGAAAGCGGCGTATCCGTCAGGAAGAGCCCGAGGAAGGCGCCGGTCAGCGCAAAGGGGATCGCGAGCATGATGATGAACGGCTGTATCAGGGATTCGAACAGGGACGCGAGTATCATGTAGATGATGAGCAGGGACAGCAACAGCGCGTAACCGAGATCGCCGAAGGATTCCTGCATCTCCTCGGCCTCCCCGCCGATGTTGTACGTATAGCCCGCCGGCATGGCGTAGGAGGACAGGGCTGCCTCGATGTCGGTCGTGACCGATTGCAGATCGCGGCCGCTCAAATCCGCCGTGATGTTCACGGTGCGCACCTGATTGTTCCGCTCGATCCGGGCCGGGGAATTCGCCGGCCGAACATCCGCGATGTCGCCCACCTTTACGAGTTGCCCCGTGGGCGACATGATCGATATCTGCTTCATGTTTTCGATGGATTCGCCGTATTCGTCGTTCAGGGAAATGGTGACGCGGGTCTCCTGTCCGTCCGTCTTGAGGCCGGTGGAACGGACGCCCGTGAGGGCGGCGTTCAGCGTCTGGGCGAGTTGGAAAGTCGAGATGCCGTAGGCGGAAGTGATCCGTCGGTTCGGCACGATCTGCACCTCGGGACTGCCCTCCTCCAGGCTCCCGCTGACATTCGCCGCGCCCTCGACACCCTTGACGATCTCGATAAAATCGTCCGAAACCTCCTCCATCACGGCGAAATCATCCCCCGTGATCGAGATGGCTATGGGGCTTCCGCCCATGGACATACTCATCTGATTGCTGACGTTCACATCTATCTTCGCGCCCGAAATGTAGGAGAGATCCGCCGCGATCTTCTCCGCGATCTCATCGACGGAATCCTCCCGTTCGTTCTTGTCGACCAGATTGACGGACACGGTCCCGCCGCCGCCCGTCGATCCGAGGCTCAACAGGGACGTATTGCCGATGGAAAGGGAATAACTTTCCGCGTCTTTGACGTTGTGTTCCACATAGTCCTCGATCTGCGACATGATCTCGTCGGTCTTTTCGATGGACGTACCGTAGGGAACGTTCGCGGAGATCTCAAGCGACCCCTCGTCCCCGGACGGCAACAGTTCGCCGCCGACGACGGTGATGAGCAGGGCGGAGGTGATCAGGAGCGCGAGGGAAAGCCCCACGATGGTCTTTCTGTAACCGAGCGCAAAACGGACGACGCGCGTATAATAGCGGATCAACCAATGCACAAACCGACCGAACAGCGCCAAGGGGTTTGCGCTCCCGGCGGCGTCCCGCTTCGCCGGCGTCTCGCCGAAGGCGCGCGCCGTCCCGTTCCCTTCGGGCAAGCGCGGGTGTTCGGACTCGCCCACGTCGCCGATCTTCAGCAACTTGGAACACAGCATGGGTATCACGGTCAGCGCGACGAGCAGGGAACAGATCAGCGCAAAGCTGATGGTGAACGAAAATTCCTTGAAGATGGTGGCGGCGATGCCCTCCACAAAGACGATGGGCAGAAAGACGGCGATCTTCGTCATCGTGGCGGTAAACACCGGCAACGTCACCTCTTTCGTCCCGATGATGGACGCGTCGCGCGCGTTTTTCCCCTCGTTTCGATGACGGAATATATTCTCCATGACGACGATGGAATCGTCCACGAGCATACCGATGCCGACCGCCAAACCGCTCAAGGACAGCATATTCATGGTGAAACCCGTGGCGAACATGAGAATAAATGTGGCGATGATGGATGTTGGGATGGAGAGGGCTATCACCATGGTTGCGGCGAAACTCCTCAGAAACAGCAGACAGATGAGCACCGCGAGAATACAGCCCAAGATCGCGCTTTCCGCCACAAACAGGATGGATTCGTTGATAAAATCGGACTGGTTCATGGACATCGTGAAGGTGATGTCCGGGTGGCTCGCCTTCAGATCCTCCATCGCCGTTTCCAATTTTTTTGCCACCTGCACGGTGTTCGCGACGGTCTGCTTCGTGATGCTGACGCCGATGGCCGGCGTCGAATTCACGCGTCCGACGGATGTCTGCACCATCTCCTTTTCAACGACCTCAGCCACGTCGCCGAGGCGTATGATCTCCTTTGTCGGCAGGGTAAGCGAGACATTCTTGATGTCCTCGACGGATTCGAAATCGCCCACCGTCCGGACGATCATCTCGCCGGATCCCTTCGTGACGCTGCCGCCCGGGAGGGAGATGTTTTCCGCCGCCAAGGTCTGGGATATCTGCGCCAAGGTGAGATAATAGCCGTCGAGGCTTTCCTGATTCACCTCGACGCGAATCTCATTTTCCTTGCCGCCGAAGGTGGACGCGGACGCCACGCCCTCCGTCCGCTCGATGGCGGGCAACACATCATCATCCACGAGCCGACTGAGCTCCGTCAGATCCATATCC
>JAISGB010000247.1 GCA_031263335.1 Eubacteriales Family XIII. Incertae Sedis bacterium | reverse complement strand
GTGAACGACGCCTTCGGCACGGCGCATCGCGCCCATTCGTCGACGGCGGGCGTTTCCGACTATCTGCCGACGGTCATGGGCTTTCTCATCGAAAAGGAGGTGCGATACCTCGGCGAGGCGCTGTCCAATCCAAAGCGCCCCTTTGTCGCCATTCTCGGCGGCGCCAAGGTCGCGGACAAGATACTCGTGATCGAAAATCTGATCGAAAAGGCGGACACGCTGCTCATCGGCGGCGGCATGACGTACACCTTCCTGAAGGCGCAGGGCTACGAGATCGGTACTTCGCTGTTGGATGCGGACAGCATTGGGCTTGCGGGCGATCTGCTCAAAAAAGCCGCGGCGAAGGGCGTGGAATTCCTGTTGCCCTTGGATGTGAAGGCGGGTGAAGCGTTTGCGGAGGACACGCCTTACGCGGTCTATCCGTCGGACGGCATCCCGACCGATCGCATGGGACTCGACATCGGTCCCAAGACGGTCGCGCTGTTCGAAGACCGCATTGCGAAAGCGGGTACGGTTCTGTGGAACGGCCCTGTAGGCGTGTTTGAAATGTCGAATTTTGCGGTCGGAACGAGGGCCGTGGCGGAAGCGCTTGCGGCGTCGGACGCGGTGACGATTATCGGTGGCGGCGACAGCGCGGCGGCCGTAGAAAAGTTTGGGCTTTCAGGAAAAATGACCCACGTCTCGACGGGCGGCGGCGCTTCGTTGGAATTCATCGAAGGCAAGGAACTGCCCGGCATCGCGGTCTGCGCGAACAAGTAGCGTTCGAAATCGTCTTGTGAGCGAGGCGAAATGGACCAAAGGGAGAAACCCCGGACGGAAGAATTTAAATCGAGTGGAGGAAGCCATGGCAAGACAGAAGTTTATCGCGGGCAATTGGAAGATGTATAAGACGACGGCGGAGGCTGTAGCCTTTGCGCAGGCGTTTTCGGGCATATACGGCGGCGGCCCGCACGAAGTGGCTGTTTGCGCGCCCTATACGCAGCTTGCGGCGCTGAAGGACGCTTTTGCCGGGACATCGGTCAAGGTTGGCGCGCAGAATATGCATTTCGAGAACGAAGGCGCGTATACGGGAGAGATATCGCCTGTCATGTTGACGGAAATCGGCGTGGATTACGTGGTGATCGGCCATTCGGAACGCAGACAGTACTTTGCGGAAACGGATGAAACCGTGAACAAGAAGCTGAAAGCGGCGTTTGCGCATGGCGTCGCGCCCATCGTGTGTGTGGGCGAGGTCCTCGAACAGCGCGACGCGGGGAACCACTTCGACGTCGTGAAGACGCAGACGGAGGGCGCGCTATACGGGCTACCCCCGGCGGACGCCGCGCGTCTCGTCATCGCCTACGAACCCGTGTGGGCCATCGGTACGGGACGCACCGCGACGGGAGATCAGGCGGAGGAGATGTGCGCCTTCATACGCGGCGTCGTGCGCGCCCTTTACGACGAAGCCGCGGCGGACAGCGTGCGCATACAGTACGGAGGCAGCGTAAAACCCGCGAACGCGACGGAGATTCTGACGAAGGACAACATCGACGGCGCCCTCGTGGGCGGCGCGAGCTTGGTTCCGGAAGACTTCAAGGCGATCGTCGAGTTTTAACATGGGATACCTATTTAAGTGCTAAATTAAAACTACTCTTGGGTAGTTACGGTATTATAGAAAATGAAGAAGGGAATTTGATCATGGAACTATTGCAGTATTTGGTACCGATCTTTGCGGCGGCGGGACTCGTTACAGCCTTTGCCCTCAGTCAATGGATACGGAAGAACGAAGAAGGCTCGGAGCGGATGTCGCAGATCGCTGGATTCATCAGAAATGGCGCGATGGCTTTCTTAAAGCGCGAGTACGTGTATATGGCGGTGGTGATCGTCCTCATCTTCGCGGTGCTCATCATCTTTATCGACCCGGTTACGGCGGCGCTCTATGTCATCGGCGCGCTGTTCTCCGTACTTTCGGGATATTTCGGCATGAAGGTCGCCACCTGGGGCAACGTGCGCACGGCCAACGCCGCGCGGGAAAGCGGACTGCCCCGCGCGCTGAAGATCGCGTTTCGCAGCGGGGCCGTCATGGGCCTCTGCGTCGTGGGCCTTGGACTTTTGGGCCTCGGCCTCATATTCATCGCGCTCGGTGTGGACAAGGTGGAGGTCATTACGGGCTTCGGTCTCGGCGCTTCGTCCATGGCTCTGTTTGGGCGCGTGGGTGGAGGCATCTACACGAAAGCCGCCGATGTCGGCGCCGATCTCGTAGGCAAGGTCGAAGCGGGCATCCCGGAGGACGATCCGCGCAATCCCGCGGTCATCGCGGACAACGTCGGCGACAATGTCGGTGATGTGGCGGGTATGGGCTCTGACCTCTTTGAGTCCTACGTCGGGTCCATCATCTCGGCGATCACCTTGGCGGTCGTATTAAGAGGCGCGGAAATTACGCCGGCGTTCGGCACATCGTTCGCGTTACCGCCGCTCGAAGGAAGCCTCTTTCCGCTCTTCCTTTCGGCGATCGGCGTGATCGCGTCGATCATCGCGATATTCTTCGTGCGCGGCAAGGACGGCGGCAATCCCGCCACCGCCATGAATATCGGCACGTACGTCAGCACGGGGATCATCGTTGTGGCGTCCCTCGTGATGAGCCGTTTCATGTTTAATGGAAGCTTTAACTGCGCCATCGCCGTCATCGCGGGACTCATCGTCGGCACGGCCATCGGGAAGATCACGGAAATCTGTACCTCGGCGGATTACAAATCCGTCAAATTCATCGCGAAGCAGTCTCTGACGGGCGAAGCGACGACCATCATCAGCGGCATCGGCGTGGGCATGCTGTCCACGGTCTGGCCGATCATCTGCATTGCCGCGGGTATTTGGGTCGCCCATTCCTTCGCGGGCATCTACGGCATCGCGCTCGCTGCCGTCGGCATGCTCTCGACGACGGGCATGGTCGTGGCGGTCGACGCTTACGGACCCGTTTCCGACAACGCGGGCGGCATCGCGGAGATGGCGGAGTTGCCGGAAGACGTGCGCAGCATTACGGACAAGCTCGATTCCGTCGGCAACACGACGGCGGCCATCGGCAAGGGCTTTGCGATCGGCAGCGCGGCGTTGACGGCTTTGGCGCTGTTCGCGTCGTATTCGGAAGTCGTGGGCCTCAAGGCCATCGACCTGCTCGACCACTACGTCGTGATCGGATTGCTTCTCGGCGCGATGTTGCCCTTCCTGTTCTCGGCTTTGACGATGAACAGCGTGGGCCGCGCGGCCAATCAGATGATCGAGGAGGTTCGCCGGCAGTTCCGCAGCGATGAAGGCATCATGAAAGGGACGTCTCTACCCGACTACGAGCGTTGTGTGGATATCTCGACGCGGGCCGCGCTGAAGGAGATGATCGCGCCCGGTTTGCTCGCGATCATCGCGCCGATCGTGATCGGAATGCTGCTTGGCGCGGCTGCCCTCGGCGGTCTGCTCGCGGGCGCGCTCGTGACGGGCGTACTCCTTGCCATCATGATGGCGAACGCCGGCGGCGCCTGGGACAACGCGAAGAAGCACATAGAGGAAGGCAATCACGGTGGAAAGGGCAGCTCCGCGCACAAGGCGGCCGTCGTCGGCGACACGGTCGGCGATCCGTTCAAGGATACGTCGGGTCCGTCGCTCAATATCCTCATCAAGCTGATGACGATCGTGGCTTTGGTATTTGCACCGCTTTTCCTTGCGTAGCAGGGCGGAGTGTGATAATATATTTATCGGTTTTTATCGTGCAAGACAGAGGAGGTAGACGGTGGAACTTGCATTAAAAATAATTTTGATGATCGCGAGCATCGTACTCATCGCGAGCGTCCTGCTACAACAGGGCAACAGCGCGGGCCTTTCCGGTTCCATCGGGGGCGGCGCGGAACAGCTTTTTGGGAAGAAGAAGGGCCGTGGCTATGAGTCTCTGCTCACAAAGATCACCCTTGGCGGAGCGGTCGTGTTTATCGTCTGCTCGGTCGTAATCGTCGGCATGGAGTCGCGCGGCGTCATTTAGCTGAGGGTACATTTCTGTACGGAACAGGGGATCACAGCCAACGCTTGCGTCGGTTGGGTCCCTTTATCCTTATTTACAGTAGTTATTTTTTATAGAACGGAGATGGATTATGGATTTCGGGAATGCATTAATGTCAGCGCTTTTTGTAATGCTTGTGGTGTTTATAGGGC
>JAISGB010000228.1 GCA_031263335.1 Eubacteriales Family XIII. Incertae Sedis bacterium | reverse complement strand
TCCGCGATGAGCAGGATGTCCTTGGCCGCGCACAGCTCCGCGATCCCTTCCACATAGTCGCGGCTCAGATCGTTGACGCCGCCCTCCCCTTGGACGAACTCTATCATGATGGCGCAGGTCCTGTCCGAGAGCTTTTCGCGCAGATCGCCCAAGTCATTGGCCTTCGCGTAGGCGAATCCTTGAAGGAAGGGTGAAAAATCCTTATGGAAGGATTCTTGGCCCGTGGCCGTGATCGTCGCCATGGTACGGCCGTGGAAGGAACCGTCCAAGGTGATGATCTCATATCGGCCAAACGCCTCCTCCGTTTCGGCGCCGTACCGCTGATGGCTGTATTTGCGCGCGGTCTTGATCGCGCCCTCGTTCGCCTCCGCCCCGGAATTGCAGAAGAACAGATTGGACATGCCGGAGAGGCGGATCATCTTTTCGGCGGCCGACGCGCAGGGCGCCGTATACAGGAGGTTGGACGTATGCTGGAGTTTTCCCGCCTGCTCCGTCACCGCTCGGACCCAACCCGGCTCGCAGAAACCCAACGCATTGACGCCGATGCCGGATGTAAAATCGATGTATTCCTTCCCTTCGGGATCATAGCAACGCGCGCCCGCGCCGCGCACGATGGCCACGTCGTATCGGGCGTAGGTATCCGCCACATAGCGATCCTCCAAGCGTTTGATGTCGTTCGAATTCATATATGCCTCCTCTTGGAACACAGTGGGGACGGCACCTCTTGTGTCGTCACCGTATTCTTCTCCCGCGAGCCTCATCGGTGAAAGAGCGTCCCGATGCCCGTGTCGGAGAAAAGCTCCAACAGGATCGAATGCTCTATCCTGCCATCGATGATGACGGCCTCGCGCAACCCGCCCTCTATCGCCGCCGCGCAACTCTCGATCTTGGGGATCATGCCGCCCGAGATGACGCCGCGATCGATGAGCTTCGGGATATCATCGATCGAAAGATCCGTCAAGAGGCTGTCCTCCTCGTCCTTGTCCGCGAGGACGCCCCGCACATCGGTAAGCGAGATCAGTTTTTCGGCTTTCAACGCCGCCGCCAAAGCCGCCGCCGCCGTATCCGCGTTGATATTGTACAGTTGTCCCTCATCGTCGACGCCGACGGTGGCGATGACGGGAATGAACCCCTCGGCGATGGCTATCTCTATGGCCGACGTATCCACCGCGACGATCTCGCCCACATACCCGAGATCGGCGGAATCCAACTTCTTCGTCTGCAACATGCCGCCGTCCGCGCCGCACAGCCCGATCGCCCGCCCCTTGTTCTTGTGGATCAACGAAACGAGGCGCTTGTTAACCTTCCCGGCCAACACCATGGAAACGATCTCCGCCGTCTCCTCGTCGGTGTATCTCAGCCCATCCACAAAGACGGTCTCCTTGCCGAGTCGATCCAAGGTCCGGCTGATCTCGGGACCGCCGCCGTGAACCAAGACGATCCGCATCCCCACCAAGGAAAGCAACACGATATCCCGCATGACGGACGTCTGCTCATCCGTCATGGCCGCCCCGCCGTATTTCACGACGATCGTCTGTCCCTCATATTTCTGGATATAAGGCAAGGCTTCCGTTAGGATTTCCGCCCGCCTCTTTCGTTCTTCCATTATTGCATCCCTCATAACAGTCACATAACAATCAAACAACAGTTAAATCAAGACTACGCAACGGTCGCCTTTTACGTCCTGTATCGCCCATTTATCCTAACATAGTTATACGTCAAATCGCAACCGTAGGCGACCGCCTCCTTCAGCCCGTCATGCAGATCGATGATGATCGAGATCTCATCCTGCGCCAGTATCCTCTTTGCGGAATCCTCGTCAAACCGCACGGCCTCGGCGCCTTGGCACACCTCGACGCGCCCGGCCGCGGACGCGAGGGAGATATCCATCCTGCCGCACTCAAAATCCGCGTCGGCATACCCCACCGCGCAGAGGATGCGTCCCCAATTGGCGTCCTCGCCGAACATGGCGGTCTTGACCAGATCGGACTGTATGACCGAGGAGGAGACGATGCGCGCGATCCGCCCCGTGGGCGCGCCCTTGACGACGCATTCCAAGAGTTTGGAGGCGCCCTCCCCGTCCTTCACGATGCCGCGGCACAGTTGCTCGGTCACGGCGCGCAACGCGGCGCAGAAGCGGTCGAACGCCTCCCCCGCCGCGTCGATCTCCGCGTTGCCGGCCAATCCGTTGGCCAAGATGGCCACCGTATCGTTCGTGGAGGTGTCTCCATCCACGCTGATCTGGTTGTAGGTGTCCACCACATTGCTCAGCAGGGCGTATTTCAACATCTCGCCGCTGATGGCGACATCCGTCGTGAGAAAGGACAGCATGGTCGCCATGTTCGGATTGATCATGCCGCTTCCTTTGGCGATCCCGCCTATGGCGCATCGGTATCCATCCAGCAGGAAGGTTACGGCGGCCTCCTTTTTCACCTTGTCGGTGGTCATGATCGCCTTCGCCGCGCTGTCCGAATCATCATAGGACAGTTTCTTCACCGCGCGCGGTATCCCCGCCCGAAACGTCTCGATGTCCAACGGTTCGCCGATGACCCCGGTGGAACAGACGATGATGTCCTGCGCGTCCATGCCGAGTTCGGCCGCCGCGAGGCGACAGGTCTCGCGCGACAGCTCCACGCCCCCGG
>JAISGB010000171.1 GCA_031263335.1 Eubacteriales Family XIII. Incertae Sedis bacterium | reverse complement strand
CTCCCTGTCGAGCGCCTGTCCCTCCGGAACCTTCTCATTGCCCGCGTTGTCCTTGATGGGACCCACGAAGATCGGGAATTCGCCGTCCTTGATCTTCGTCATGACTTCCTTGACCTTCGCGGCGGCCTCCTCGCTCACATTCTTCGTCAGGGGCGCCAGATCGACATATCCGTCCGCCATGGATCCGTAATAGGACTCTGGCTTCCAAGTGCCGTCCATGATGGCTTGGACGGTCGGGATCAAAAATATCTCGTGATGCCAAGTGGGAGCGGTCAGGAAGGTGTTCTCGAGTCCTTCCACCGCGCTGTTGTCGAGATTGTAGCCGATGGCGTATTTGCCGGCGTCGGCCGCCGCGAGTTGCGGTCCCACCGTGTCGGCGTGTTGCGTGATCACATCGCAACCCTGCGAGAGCAGCGCCTGCGCGGCTTCCTTTTCCTTGGCCGGATCGTACCAACTGTTGATGTAGACGACCTTGACCTCCGCGTCGGGATTCACAGACTGCGCGCCGAGGGCGAAGGCGTTGATGCCGATCTGCACCTCGGTGTAGGGATAGGCGGCGACATAGCCCAATTTGTTGCTCTCGGTCTGCATACCCGCGATGATGCCCGAGAGATACCTTGGCTCTTCCATCGCGCCGAAATAGTTGCCGAGATTCGTATCATTGATATAGTCGCCGGAAAAATGAAGGAAGGTGATGTTGTCATAGTCGCCCGAATTCGCCATCTCCTCGAGCGCCTCGCCGAAGCCGAAACTCGTCCCCACGATCACGGTCGCGCCTTGGTCGATCATCTGCTTCGCGGCGTCCGTCGCGTCCTGCTTGTTCGTATCGTCAACATTCTCCAGACGGAGCGCCTTGACCTTGTCGCCGAAATGTTGCTCCATGGCCGTGGTGCCCGCGTCCTGCGCCTGCGTATAGCCCCCGTCGTTAACCGCGCCGATATAGATGAAGCCGATCGTGAGCGGCCCGTCGGATGAACTTGCGTCGGAATTTCCGCCCTGCTTATTCCCGCCGCACGCGGCGAGCGCGAGGACCAATACCGTTATGATGGAAATGATCAACAATTTCTTCTTCATGCTTTACTCTCCTTCTCTGCTGTAATTACCGATGTCGCCAACTTCACTGTCCTTTTTGAATACGATCTGTTCGTCCTCGATCCGTTCGACGATGGCCAATGATTCCACGCGGAACCCTTTCTTCCTCAGTTTCCGGCTGCCTCCCTGAAACTCCTTTTCTATCACGATGCCGACGCCGAGTATCTCCGCCTCGGCCTGCGCGACGAGATTGACCAAACCGAGGGCCGCCTGTCCGTGCGCGAGGAAATCGTCGATGATCAGCACCCGCTCCCCGGCGCGCAGATATTTCTTCGCGATCCGGACGGAGGACAGCTTTCTCCGCGTGAAGGACATGACCTCCGAGAAATAGTAGTCCTCATCCATCGTGTTGACGGACTCCTTCTTCGCGAACACCACGGGCGGATAACCGAAATACCGAGAGGTGAAGGCCGCCACGGCGATGCCCGACGCCTCCACGGTCAGGATCTTGTCCACGCTCCGCTCGATGTCGGAGAAGCGGCGCCGAAACTCATCGCCGATCTGCTCAAACAGCTTCACGTCGATCTGATGGTTGAGGAAGGAATCGACCTTCAAGATCTCCGTCCCCACGGCCACGCCGTCGCTGATGATGCGTTCCTTCAATATGTCCATGCCCGCCGCCGATCACTCCGTCACGACATCGTTGCGTTCGGGATGCTCCTTGAACCATTTCACGGCATAGGGACAGATGAGGACGGCCTTCTTTCCCGCGGCCTTTATCGCGTCATAAGCCTCCCGGACCAATTCCGCCGCGATGCCTTGGCCGCGCAACGACTCGTCCACAAAGGTATGATTGATGGCGACGACGCCCTCCCCAATATTGGGAAAGGTGATTTCCGCAATGACATTGCCTGACGTGTCCGTCGCGTAGATCCAATTCGTGTCTCTCTTGTATTCCATCTTCGTCCCCGCGACGCTTCGGCGCCGCGTCTCTCCTTTCCTCCATATATATGCGATTGGCATACACTCAATCATACCACAAAAACCGGGTCGTATGGGGAAATAATATGGCGGCCCGGCGGTTCCGTTTTTCATGGACGGGCAAGCCGGAAACACACACGAATCCACTTGTATTCCGCCCGGCCCGCGCGGGAATCCCCGGGATCCTCCGGGGGAGGGATCCATTGACAAAAAAAACGAAATAAATTAAACTGAATGTGTTCGGCGAACATGTTAGGGGAACTATCGCAAAGAGGAGTGTTTCAATGCGTTTTGCCCTCCCCTGCGGCGCCTATCCGGTTCGGCGTACCCGAAGCGTTCGTTTCGGTCGCCGGGAGAATTCTTCAAAGAGCGAAGGAGGTATGGCTTATGACAGTGAAGGAGAGCTTGGCGGGCATACTGGGGCGGGACAATGTGATCGACGATCCCGAGGTTCTCGCGTCGTACGCGGAAAACCGCAGTTTTGAAATGCGGTTCAAGCCGTGGTTCGCGGTGAAACCCCAAAGCGCGGATCAGGTTGAAGCCTTGGTCAAATGGGCAAATGAAACCAAGACTCCGTTGGTTCCGAGCAGTTCAACAGGGGTACGGCTCAGGGGAGACAGCGTCCCCGGCGTGCCGAAAGCGGTGACGGTCGATCTGAGCGACATGAAGAAGATCCTCAATATCAACAGGCAACAGAGGATGGTTGTGACGGAGCCGGGCGTGACCTACGCGGAAATGAACGAGGCTTTGGCCGCAGAGCATATGACGATCGCGGGAAGTCTGCAACCCAAGGCGGGAAAATCGGTATTGACGGACATATTGGAAGGCGTACCCCGGCTCAATCCCATGATCCAATGGGCCTTCCACGATCCGCTCCGCTGCGTGGAGGTCGTATGGGGCGACGGGAACCGCATGTTTACGGGCGAGGCGGCCGGCAGCGCGCGAGACCTCGAGAAACAATGGTCCGAACAGAAATGGCAGGTGCAGTATATGGGTCCGTGGATGACGGACTATTATCGCCTGCTGACCGCCGCGCAGGGCAGCATGGGCATCGTGACATGGGCCTCCCTCAAGACGGCGGTCAAGCCGTTGATCCATCAGCTCTATATCGCGGCCGCGGACGATCTTGCGGATCTCGAGGGTTTTGTATACAAGGCCATGTGGACGAGGTTTCCGGACGAGCTGTTCATCCTCAACCGAAGCCGGCTCGCGATGCTGATCGGCAAAACGCAACAGGAGATCGAGTCCCTCAAGGAGCAGTTGCCCCCATGGATCGTGGCGGTGGGCGTGGCCGGCAGGGAACTGATCCCCGAAGTGCGCTTCGACGCGCGCTCCCGCGACCTCATCGATATCGCGCAGAACAACGGTCTGCGCTTGGACAAAGGCGTCCCCTATCTGAGCGGCGACAGACTGTATAAGGAAGCCACCGAACCGGTGGAAGAAACCCACCGGAAGGATGGTTTTGCGGATTCCCGGCGGGACATCTTCTTCCTGACGCAATTGGACAAAACCGGCGTCTTTTTGAAAGCCGTACAAGAACTCGCGCTTGACGCGGGCTATCCCTCCGAAGACATCGGCGTATACATCCAACCCAAACACCTCGGCAGTTGTTATCACATGGAATTCACCCTGCCCTACGATCCCGGCAGCGCGAAGCAGACCGCCCGTGTGAAGGGGCTTTTCGACAAAGCCTGCCGCGCCATCGCGGACTTGGGCGGTTACTATTCCCGGCCTTACGGCGAATGGGCAAAGATCCAACTCAACAAGGACGCGCAAAACCTCATGGCGCTCAAGCGCTTGCAGAAGATTTTCGATCCCAACGGCATCATGAACCCCGGAAAACTGGCGGTATAGGGACAGAGGAGGTGAAGAAGATGAGTTATGAAGTCACATTGGAAGAATTCAGGCCGATGCAGGAACGATGCAGCAACTGTCTGGGCTGTAAGTTCGTGCCGTTCGAAAAGATAAAGAGCAACCGGTTCAGCCGCAACT
>JAISGB010000170.1 GCA_031263335.1 Eubacteriales Family XIII. Incertae Sedis bacterium | reverse complement strand
CTGCGTGAAATGCCATGACGCCGAGGATTGCACGGATCTCGACGAGGCGCTGTGGACGGAGATCGAGGATCTGCGGAACTATTTGGCGCGGGACGCCATCGAGAAGAAATGTCTGCTGACGCGGGTAAAGCACGCCCTGCGCGAGGAAGCGTATGACGAAGCCTCCGCCTTGCAGATAGAGATGCAGGAGGAGACAAAACTCCTGCGAGAAACCTATCTGGAATACGTGCGGAATATTCTGTGACGCGTTTACGGGAAAACAACAAGGGTCGGAATATGAGGAAACGCAAGGAGATCAAGAGGGACGCGCGGCGAAATTATCGCCGCAATTTTGTATCCTGCTTCCTCGCCTGCCTGACGTTCGTCTTTCTGATGGGCGGATTCCTCGGTTTCAGCGAGACCATCTCCGTCGACGAGTCCGTCCTGAAGGCGATCGAGAAGGATACGCAGGGGACGCCGGCCTCGACCGCCATTCGCCGGATCATCGACGGCATCGAGAAGATCAAGGATGCGACGTCGATCGGGGAACGCTCGAACGCGGGCGCGATCTCGGCGGTCTACCGAAGCTCCGTGAAGGCCGGCGGCATCAACAACGCCTTCCTCTCCCTGATCAACAAAACCGTATTCGGCGGTGAGATAGGCGGGAACGCCATCGGCGCCATCGGCGCGATATTTACGATCGCGTTCGGCATTTTCGTCGGGGGCGTCGTCGATATCGGCGTCTGCCGCCTCTTCCTCGAAACGCGCCTCTATCCCGACACGCCCTTCACGCGCGTCCTCTTCATCTATCGGGAGAAGCATGCCCTGAACGCCGCGTCGATCGTGTTCTTTCGTTATTTGAAACTCGCGCTGTGGGCGCTCACGATCGTCGGTTTTCCCATCAAATATTACGCCTACTACCTTGTCCCCTTCATCGCTGCGGAGAAGCCCGACATCTCCCGCAAGCGGATCTTTCGCCTGTCGGCGCAGATGACGCGCGGACATCGGTTCCGGATATTCCTCTTTGACCTGAGCTTCCTCGGTTGGCTGATCCTCTCCGTCTTCACCTTCGGGCTGTTGAACTATCTGTGGCTCAACCCATATATGCGGGCGGCGCGGGCGGAACTCTACGCCGCGATCCGCGCGGAGGCCAAGGCGCGGGACCTCGAGGGAACGGACGCGCTCGACGACGCGTTGCTCTTTGCTCCGCGCGCGGACGCGATCCGCGAGGACGGCGTCTATCCGGCGCCGTCCTTGGACGACCGCGGCGGCATCGTGCGGCGTTGGATCAACATCGGCGCAAAAGATCGGTACGCCCTGCTCAACCTCTCGCTGATGTTCTTCCTGTTCTCGTTCATCGGATGGATCTGGGAATGTTCCCTCATCTTCATCGAACACGGGGTATTCGTAAACAGGGGTACGCTCTACGGGCCGTGGATCCCCATATACGGACTCGGCGGCATCGCCATCCTCCTGCTGTTGAACCGCCTGAACAAGAAGCCCGTCCTGTGCTTCTTCACGGCGATCCTCCTCTGCGGGGCGATCGAATACGCGGGCGCCACGTTGCTCTGGAATCTGCATCACGTCAAATATTGGGACTACAGCGGCTATTTCTTCAACATACAGGGTCGGGTTTGCCTCGAGGGCCTATTGGCCTTCGGAACCTTGGGTCTGGTGGGAATGTATCTCATCGCGCCGCTCACGGACAATCTGCTGAACAAGATCCCCTTGCATCGGCGAAAACTTCTGTGTACGGCGTTGTTTGCCGTGTTCGGCGCGGACTTTGTGTTTAGTCAACTGTATCCGCACGTAGGCCCGGGGATCACAAAGCGCCTAAGTTAGATCAGTTCGGAGATAGCGGCGTAGTCCCGATCCGGGTGCTTTTCTTGCGCGACGCGCAGGAGGATTCCCGTCAGATCGCGGTAGACGCGCAATACGGACTCATCGCCGAGATCGGCGATCGCATCTATGTGTTTCCGTATCGTATCCGCGTCGCCCCGCTCGACCGGCCCCGTCAACGCCGCCGCAGGCCCCTTTGCCGCCACGTTTTTCGCGTTGCCGAGAAACAGGGCGCCGAGAAACCCCGAGGCGATCTCCTCATCCAGACCGCAGGACGCGAGCAACGCAACGCCCTCCGCCGCGAGTGCGACCGAGAAATTGCTGAGAAAGACGCAAGCCGCGTGATACAGGATCTTCCGCTCGGGCGCGATCGCGCCGACGCGATTGCCGATCAGTTCGAGCAGGGGCGCGATCCGCGCGCGGACCCCGTCCGATCCCTCAAAGACGAAACAGGCGTCCCGCAACCGGTTCCACGCCGTCTCGCGATCGGGGATCGCGCACGCGGGATGCAACGAAAAAGCGCGCCATTCCGCGGCGATCCGCGCGTCCCGTCCGCCACCCTGATCCGGCGCGTCGCGCGTTTCGGGCGGGCCGGGTTTCCCCGTCTCGTCGCGTGTCCGCGCGAAACGCAATATCTCCGACGACAGGCTGCCGCTCAGATGGGCGAACATCTTGCCTGATAGAGTCGCACCCGCGTTCGCGCACCGTCCGATCAGGTCTGTGAAAGCGGATTCGACCGCACCGTCCGGTACGCTGAAGAATACGATGTCCGAACCTTCCGCAAGGCGGACGTCCGAGACGAAGGCGGCGCTTCCCGTCAGGGCGGCGGCGGACTTCGCCGAATCCGGATTCCGGCTGAAATATCCCGTGAGCCGCACATTCGTATCGCCCCGCTCCGCGATCCGCGCGGCAATGTATTGGCCGAAGGATGTTCCGGCCGTCCCGGCGCCGATGAATCCGACGCGCAGTGAATCCGTCCGTGATCGCGGGTTATCGTGATTCATCCCGTTTCCCTCCCGAGCCGACATCCGCAATCACATTGTCGATCAATCGGGTTTCCCCGAAGAACGCGGCGACGGCGAGAAGGACGCGCCCCGTCTCGTCCGTGACCGGACCGAAGGTCTCCGCGTCCAAAAGCTCCGCGTAGTCGAGTCGGGCCGACGGTTCGCCTTCGACGGCGGCGATCAGGGAAGCCCTTACGGACGCCGCGCGTTCGGCTCGCGCCGTCCCCGCCGTCCCCGGCAGACGATCCTCCGACGCGGATTGTCCCTCCTTCAGCGCGCGGATGAGACAACCGGCCGCCGCGCGCTCCTGCGGGGCAAGCCGCGCATTGCGGGAACTGAGCGCGAGGCCGTCCGTCTCACGCACGGTCGGACAGCCGACGATCCGGATATCCATGTCGAGGTCGTACGCCATCTTCTTCAAGAGAAAGAGCTGTTGCGCGTCCTTTTCCCCGAAATAGGCCCGTGTCGGCCCAACGATGTGAAAGAGCTTGCATACGACGGTGAGTACGCCGCGAAAATGCCCCGGCCGCGCGCGTCCGCAGAGCTTTTGCGTAAATTCGCCTTCCATATCGACAAAGGATGAAAACCCGTCGGGGTATATCTCGCGGGCGGTGGGCGCGAAGATGATGTCCGCGCCCGCTTCCTCGCAGAGGCGCCGATCCGCGTCGAGCGTCCGAGGATAGCGTTCCAGATCGGTCCGATCCTCGAACTGGATGGGATTGACGAACACGCTGACGACGGTAAGGCCGTTTTCAGGGCGCAACTCCGCCGCCGATCGGGAGATGAGGCTCCCGTGTCCGCGATGCAACGCGCCCATCGTCGGGACAAGCCCGATCGGACGCCCCGCGGATCGAACGGACGCCAACGCGGACCGCAGTTCGTCAATGCCGCGATATACCTCTACGGTCATCGATCGGACTCCGGTTCCGCCAAGATCTCCGCGCCGATGTCCGCGCCGGCGTCCGCAATGAAGCTGTGCTCCTCGGACGGGAAGGCGCCGCTCTTCGTCTCTTCGATATAGGAGGCAAAGGCCGCGCGCATGACGCCGCCCGCGTCGCCGAACACCTTAACGAACTTAGGTTTCAAATTGCCGAACAGATCAAGCATGTCCTGATAGACGAGCACTTGACCGTCGCAGTGTCGCCCCGCGCCGATGCCGATCGTCGGAATGAGGAGCGCCTTTGTGATCGCCTCCGCAACCGAGGCGGGTACGGCCTCCAATACAACGGCGAAGGCGCCCGCCTCCTCTACGGCGCGCGCGTCTTCGACCAACGCCCGCGCGGCCTCGATCGATTTCCCCTGAACCTTGAAACCGCCGAATGCGTTGATCGATTGCGGCGTGAGTCCGATATGCGCGACGACGGGGACGGACGCGCGCGAGATGGCGCGAATTTGTTCCGCCACCGTGACGCCGCCTTCCAATTTCACGGCCTGCGCGCCGCCCTCCTTTATGAGGCGTCCCGCGTTCTCCACCGCTCGGTCCACCGAGACCTGATAGGACATGAAGGGCATGTCGCCGACGACCAACGCGTTTTGGGCGCCGCGCGAAACCGCCTTTGTGTGGTGAATGATGTCTTCCATTGTGACGGAAAGGGTATCGGGGTATCCCAACATGACCATGCCGAGACTGTCGCCGACGAGCAGGCTGTTGATGCCCGCCTCATCCATGAGCTTCGCCGTCGAGTAGTCATAGCAGGTGAGCATCGTGATCTTGTCGCCCCGCTCTTTTTGACGACGAAACGTATCAACTGTGTTTTTCATAGCTGTCCTCCTTAGCTGCGGCCGGAGCCGCTCACCGTAGATATACGACAGATCGCAATCACACGTGTATCCAATAAGTTCACTGTACCACAGAAAGCAAGCCGTGTCGAGAAAAAACGCGGTTCTTTGCTTTCCGTGGTTCCGTCTTGGGGCGCTCCTTAAAAATTCGTCCTATCGATATTCCGGATATAAAAACGTTACCCGTCCTGCTTTGTCCCGCAATTTGTGCAGAAGGAATTGTCCGCGCTCATTTGCGCGCCGCAATTCACGCAGGTCTTCATGGCTGTGTCGGAGGCGCCGTCTTCGGGGCGCCCGGTCGGACGGGAGACGATTTCGGCTCCGCAGACATTGCAGAACTTCGATCGGTTGTCTACTTCCGCGCCGCAGCTCGGGCATTGAACGCTTCCCTTGATATCGATCAAATTTTGTCGATATGCTTGAATATTCTCGTTCGCCCTTCGGATGCTTGAGATGTATTGTTCCATGGATCCGTCCGGATTGTCGCCGAATTTCTCAAAATAGATCCGCCCGATCTCACGATACGCGCTGTCAATTCCGGCCTGCTCGCTTGAGATCCGGCTGTTGATTTTCATGGTTTCGGCCATCTCCTTCGTCTTTTGAAGGGCGCTGTTCCCCGTTGTCGTGATCTTCTTTCCCACATCATCAAATATGCCCATTTGTTCCTCTCCTCTTAAATCGTAAATGCGCGGTTGAGGGTAAGCCTTCAATGTTCTGCAAAATCCACCCTATTTTATCATGTTTTAACAAATCGCGCAAGGGGGTGCGAAAATATCGATAGGACACGGGGACGCGTGGATGGAACCTGTTCGATCTCGACGCAATAATATTTTAAGGTGTCTCTTGTTTAAAAAGACGTGTTGAAATATAATTGTAATTGTGCCGGCAAGTTGTTTGATCGTAAGTTTAAGATCGTCAAATATTCGTTTGGATAAGGAGAATATAATATGAAACCTTTGCCGCTTGATTATCTGCTTACGAAGACAAGGAAAGCGCTTGTGCTTGTGGATGTGCAGAACGAATTCTGCCACCCGGACGGCGTGTTTGGAAAAAAGGGGTGCGATCTGAGTCCGATCACGAATATGATGACGGCCCTCGAGCGCCTCGTCCCCTCCGCGCGTGAGAAAGGCGTCCCGATTGTTTTCATTCAAAACGTCGAGGATGACAATACGGATTCCTTCGCTTGGAAGATGCGGCCCGACGCGCGGGAGGACTCCGCAAACGAGGGCGTATGCCGCAGGGGGAGTTGGGGAACGGAACTCTACGGCTTCATTCCGCGGGAAGGCGATATCCTCGTGCAAAAAAACCGCTTTAGCGGTTTCCTGAACACGCCGTTGGATGCGATCCTAAAAAACAAGGGAATCGAGACGTTGGTGTTCACGGGGGTGGCGACGAATATCTGCGTCGAAACGACCGCGCGCCACGCGTTGATCCTTGACTATCATGTCATATTGGCGCAGGACGCCTGCGCCACGTTTTATCCGGATCTTCACGAGGCGACCTGCAAAAACATTCGGCTATGGTTTGGCAAGGTCGCGGATTCCAAGGAAATTGTCTCCGCGTGGATCGGGAACGCTCCGGCTCCGGCCCGGAAGATTCCGGAGGAATGCCTGTGAGCGGGAGATCCGATATATGTAAGAATGACTCTGTTTGATGAGTGGAAACGGTGAGGCCCGTTTTGGACGACGCTTTTCGCCTCGCAAAGCTCCGCTCACGCGCATCGGTATGCGTCCGGTTTTAAAAACCTCAGTTGCTATTCGGCGAAATCCATGAATCGTTGCTCATTTTCACCGGTTTCCGCACTTTTCGTCTTATGTTTCGGCCGTAAACAAAGATCGTTGGATGATAACATATTCAATTCGACTATTCCCGTGATTACAGCAAATTTATCGTTACTACATGTTTCGGTTGCTTCGTTATTATATTTATAGAAGGTTGGTGACGAAATGGACGGCATGTATGATGAGTTTGTGAGAGAGAGAATCACACAACTGCGACTGAAGAAAAAGATGTCCGAATATCAATTGAGCTATGATTTGGGGCATAGCAGGGGATACATCTATAATATTTCCTCGGGAAAATCCTTGCCGCCCCTGCATGAGTTTTTCTTGATCTGTGAATACTTTGGCGTAACGCCCTCTTCGTTTTTTGACTCCTCGCAGGAAAATCCCATCCTGATTCAAAAAGCAATTGAAGGACTGAAAGAATTGGATGACACCGACACGATATTGGTGTTGAATATTATCGATCGATTGCGCAATCGCGAATCCCGGGATTGATCGTTTCGATACGGACAAGATCGGGACGAGGATCGGTTTGGCATAATCGGTTTCAAACCGGGACGCCCGTCGATTTCCCGGGAAACCCGAAACATATATTCTTCGAGTACCGTCCGTTTGTCTTTCAATATGTATATCGGCGTATAATATATCATACGGGGCGGATCGTAAATCCGTCCGCGAATAAAACGAGAATGCATGCTTGACAAGGCATTTTTATGGGACAACAAGAGGGGTATTGGCATGTATGACGACTTTGTCAGGGAAAAAATCACACAACTGCGATTGCAAAAACAGGTTTCCGAATATAAAATGAGCTACGACTTGGGCCACAGCAGGGGTTATATCTACAACATTTCATCCGGGAAATGCCTGCCTCCGATGCGGGAATTTTTTTCGATATGTGACTATTTTCACATTACGCCGTCGGATTTTTTCAATGAACATCGAGCATATCCCGAGTTGGTTGAAAAGGCGGCGGAGGGGATGAAGGCATTGAACGACACCGACATATTGTTGATCCTCCATATTATCGAGAGATTGAAATCGCTCTACGATCACCCCGGTTCCTGAATCGATAACATCTTTCATTTATTTGCGGTATTTCCGGAGCGTTTCAGGGTTGCGGCATAAACAAGAAATTTATGTCATAAATCTACAATTAATCAAATATATTTGACATTCCGACTTCTGTATATGATAATAAAAGCGCCAAGCCGGACGGAATCCTATCAATGGATTCGAATATTTTCATGTTAAACGGGAAGGAGAATGTCAAAATGGAAATGCCGAAGATTCAAGAAGTCACGCCCTTTGTTGATGAAAGCATCTCGCGGGAGGAACGTGAGCGGGCCTTTGCGGTACGGAATTTGTCCGCCCAATACTCGAGCAAGGGCTGTAGTTGCAGTACAGTCCTCGGCGCAACCACGCAACACGGCTGTTGTTACGCCGGTTGAGATGACGACAAATCCCGCTTTTGTGTTGCGGCATGTCGGGAGTGTTTTCCTGCTCATTCCGGTGAGAAAGAATGATATCACGAAATCATATCTCACGCTGAATGAGCAGGGCGCTTGGATATGGCAAAACGCTTGCTCTTTCGATACGGTTAAGGATTTGGTCGACGACATGTCCAAGCGATTTCAAATTACGAAGGAAGAGGAAAAGCGCCGGGTAACGGAATTCTGCGACGACCTCATCGCAAAGGGATTGGTGAGGTTGTAGATGATGAGCGGCGTGTTCAAGGAACATATCGGTTCGGACGAACTCTTTGGTCGCATCAAGGAGGATCTTGCCCTGTGCATAACGATGGAAATTACGCACAGATGCAACTACAAATGCGTCCATTGCTATGGCGATTTTGAACGTACGGAGCGGGATATCGGCTATGAGCAACTTACAGGCATGATTGACCAATTTTCCGAACACGGAACCTTGGATGTCAGCCTCACGGGCGGCGAACCGTTGGCGCGTCCGGATTTCTGTGACCTTTACGTCTATACGAGGAAAAAAGGGATATTCGTCAGCGTTCTGACCAA
>JAISGB010000155.1 GCA_031263335.1 Eubacteriales Family XIII. Incertae Sedis bacterium | reverse complement strand
CCGCAAGCAATGTCAGCAAGGTGGTCTTGCCGCGCCCGTTTCGCCCGATCAAGCCGATCCGCCGGTTCGTGTCAAAACGAAACGATACGTCCTCAAAGACGTTCTCCGCCCGGCCTTCCCACGCGAACGTCAAATTTGTTATCGAGATATTCGCCATCATCACCTCCGTAAAACAGCAACGGTCGCAAGAACATCATTCTTGTGACCGCTGTAATTACCGTTGCGACATTCTGATTATACCGGATTTTTCCCGAACGCGCCTGTTATCCGATAAAAATTTTCGGCGAACCGACGCCGGACTTTCATGTTGACCGGCGCGATCCGATGTTTTATAATTAAAAACATGGTGAAACACGCAAAAAATCGTTCCTTCCGTAGGTTTACCGAATGAAAGAGGATCCGAGATGTCTTATTTTACCACAGTTGATAATTGCAAGATTTATTATGAGGAGCGCGGAACCGGCGAACACCTTATTTTCGTTCACGGGTGGACCGCTACGGCGGCGTTTTTCGGGAACCAGATAGAGTATTTTTCAAAGAAATATCACGTGATCGCGTATGACGCGCGTGGGCATGGCCGTTCCGACCGAGGGGAGGCGGCCATTCACAACATCGACATTCCCCGTCTGGCCGAGGATCTGCGTGAACTGATCGAGGGTTTGGGACTCGAAAAGGTGAATGTCGTGGGATGGTCTATGGGGACCAGCACCATCTGGGCCTATGTGCGCGCTTTCGGTTGCCTGTATTTGGATAAGATCTGCTTCATCGACATGACGCCCAAGGCCGTGGCCGACGACGAATGGAAACTCGGTATGCTAGACGCCAAGGAAACCTTCGATTTTTTGGCCTTGGCCGTCAGGGATTGGGACAAGGCGTGCGATTTCTTCCTGCCTTTGGCCTTGGTGAAGGGCGCGCCCAAGGATTCCGACAACTATCGCTTCGCCTTGGCGGAAATGCGGGGCAATACTTCTCAAGCTATGATCTATCTCTATCTGTCCGTATCGGCGGAGGATTTCCGCCCGGTCCTGCGTGATATAACCGTGCCGGCCTTGCTTGCCTATTCGGGGAACGGGTGGATCTGCACTCCGGAAACCGGGGAATATATGGCGCAAAACATCAAAAATAGCAAGCTCGTCCTGTTCCCGGGTTGCGGACACGGCCTGTTCATGGATGATCCGGACAAATTCAACGCGGAGTTGGAGACATTTCTGACGGAAAACTGAACCGCCGTCGAACCCCTTGAAATACTCGCACCCTCAAGGGTTTTGTCTTGTTTTGCTGTTAAACGCGGGCTATGATTGGCTTTGGAGATATTGGATATGGATATTTCAAAGGACTATGAGCTTTTTCTGGAACATGTGCTCGGCCTGATGGTCATCGATCATGAGGGCAATTTGATCTATATGAACGATCAATGTGCGGAATTCATCGAGGTTGATCGCGAGCGTTCCATCGGTAAGCCCATACGCGAGGTGTTCCCGCCGTCGACGATGGAGAATACGCTTTCATCGACCGAGGATACGGACTCGGATTTTTACTTCCATGAGGGAAGGGTGAGCTTCACGTTGCGGAAAAAACTGAAGCGCGGCGATGCGGTCCTCGGCGTCATCGAGTATGATCTGTTGCAAAATATAGATTCATTGCAACAGTTTATCGACAAATATTCGCATATTCTCAACGCCGGCACGATGCAGACCGCAGAGCAGTTGAAGACTCTGCGCAAGACGAATTATTCACTCGCCGACCTCGTGGGGGCCTCCGCCGTGATGAACGATGTGAAACGCCGGGCGCTTCGCGCGGCCGCGACCAATTCCACCGTGCTCATCGAGGGCGAGACCGGTACGGGCAAGGAGATCATAGCCCATTCGATACACAATTTAAGCAGAAGGACATTGGGCCGCTTTATCAAGATCAACGCGGCCGCTCTGCCGGAAAATCTCGCGGAGTCCGAATTTTTCGGATACGAGAGCGGCGCCTTTACGGGCGCGATCAAGGGCGGCAAAAAAGGCAAGTTCGAGTTGGCGACCGGAGGGACGCTGTTTATCGATGAGATAGGTTCGATGCCACCGGCGTTGCAACCCAAGATACTTCGCGCCCTACAGGAAAAAGAAATCGATCGGATAGGAGGCGCGGACAGCGTACCCGTCGATGTGCGTATCATCGCGGCGACGAACCAAGATCTGTCTGAGCGCGTGTCAAACGGGAAATTCCGCCTCGATCTTTACCATAGGCTGAACGTATTTCCCATAAGAATACCGCCGTTGCGCGAGCGGGTCGAGGACATTCCCGAACTCGTTATGGATAAAGTGATAGACCTGAATATCGAATTTGGCAAGAATGTGATCCGGGTGGACGACGAAGTCTATCGGAAATTGCAACAATACGACTGGCCCGGAAACGTGCGCGAGCTTCACAACATGGTCGAGAACGCCATGAACTATGTGGACGGCGATACGCTGAAATGGCCTCATTTCAATATGAGGGTGGATAATTCGCGCATCGACCTCGAACGGCTGAAACGGTACGACAAGCCCATCGAACACATCCGCAATGAGGCGGAACGCAAGCTCATCAACGAGATCCTCATCATGCACGATGGCAACAAGACCAAGACGGCCGACTATCTGAACATCCCTCGCCCGTTGCTCTATCAGAAGATGAGGAGACTGGGGATCGATCTGTGAACCGAAGCGATCGTCAGTGTAAAATAACACTGTAATTTTCAACTTACACCATGGCGGCATGACGAAACTGCGCCGTTGCGGCGATTTTGCGTATACGAAGTGTCAGTATATGCTGACAGTCACCCGCGCCGCCCTTGATTCCCGCGCCGGGTATCTACCGTGAAAAGATTGTCGTATCAACGTTTTCATGGAAACTTATCCCCATTGCCCAACTTGGCATATAATTTGCTAAATAAAAATCTTTAATGCTATATTCATTTTATCTCATGTCTGTGGATGCAACGCAGACAACAATTGTGGTTAGGCGAAAGGAGGAAATTATGGAGTTCGGAGCATTAGCCTTGATTCCCATTGCGGTAGTGTTGGTTGTGGCCATCTCTACGAAACGGGCAGCGGAGGCGCTGTTTCTGGGATCTGTGGTCGCGGCGATCATCTATGCCGTGGGTACGGGCGGAGGTTCTTGGTATACGGCGTGGTGGACGACCGTGGAGCCTTGGGGCTGGGCGGAAGGGACCGGTTGGTTCGACGTCCTGATCAATACGGTCGGCGGGTACATCTATTACGCCATACTGTTCGGGATGTTCGGCGCCATCATCAGAATACTCGATATGACGGGCGCTGCGGCCGGATTCGCCACCGTCGCGACGAGATTCGCGAATTCCCGTAAGAAGACGCTGTTCACCACTTTTATACTCGGAATCATTATATTCATTGACGATTACCTGAATGCTTTCGGCGTCGGCGTCGCGATGCGGCCGCTTTCGGACAAGCTGAAGATCAGCCGCGAATTCTTGGCCTATGTCATCAACACGACCGGAGCGGCGGTCTGCATCCTCGTCCCCGTGTCGTCTTGGGCGGCGGTATACGCGGGCAATCTGGACGCGACCCAAGAAAGCGCGCCTCTCTTCGATACGGTCATTTCGGGGATCGACGCGTATACCCGGTCCATACCGTACATGGTCTATTCATGGGCGGCTCTGGCGGTTTGCCTTCTCTTCATCTTCAAGGTCATTCCGTTGTTCGGCGGCATGAAAAAGGCGGAAGAGCGAGTGGCGTTGACCGGACGCATCTTCCCTGACTGGTATTACGACGAGGAAGGGAAAACCGAAGAGGAAAGGGAGAAAGCGGAGCTTGAGGAACAGACCCGAAAGTCCGCGGGTTGGTGGAACTTCGCCGTTCCCGTCGTCTCCATCATCGTGTTTGCCCTCGTACAGAAATTCGTTTTAAATGCGGAGATCGATCTCGTCATGCTCGTGATTATCGCGGTTTTGATCGCGGGCGTGATGCTCATCGCCCAGAAGAAACTGAAGATCGGCGAGTTCGCAAATTCCATCGTCAGCGGCTTCAAAGACATGGCCTACGTCACCATCCTTGTGATGTTTGCGTGGGTGTTGCAGGCATTCAACGATCTGCTCGGCCTCACGCCTTGGGTCATAGAGTCGGTGGAACCCATCCTGTCGCCGGCCTTGTTGCCGATGATAGCCTTCATCGTGGTGGGCGCGCTTGCCTTCGCCACGGGCAGTTTCTGGGGCGTGGCCGCCATATCGTTCCCGATCATCCTGCCCTTGGCCAAATCCATGGGCGTGGACATCTTCCTGACGATCGGCGTCATCGCCGGAGCTACGGCCTTCGGTTCGCACGCGTGCTTCTATTCCGACGCGGTCACCGTCACCGCAGCAGCCACGGGCATCAGAAATATCGACTACGCGAAGACCGCCTTGCCTCTCATCTGCGTGGGCGCGGCGCTTTCCATCGTTATCTATTTGATTCTCGGTTTTGCCATGGCGCCGTAGCGGATTGCGATGTAAGAAGTTGCCAATCAAAGGTTAAATCAAAACTACTCTAAAGGTTAAATCAAAACTACTCAACGATCGCGATAGTTTTGATGGAGTCCGGGTTCCAATGCCTGTTTTGGCTCCCCGGAGCGTACACAGACGTACGTGCGCATAGGATGAGACTCGCGTTGCTCGCAGCTGGAAGACAATACAGGCATTGGGCTCCGGAATACGCAACGCTTAGGATGTGACTCGCGTTGCTCGCAACTAATAGCGTGACCGTTGAGTAGTTACAAAACGGAGGAAAGGCAAAGGTATGGACAAAGGGACGATCAGGATAGGCATGACGCAGTTCGCGGCCTCGCCGTCGTACGAGGAAAACCTCGATAAGGCGGAGAAGCAAATACGGGACATGGCCGCGGACGGAGCGAAGGTCATCTGCACACAGGAACTCTTTGCGCGAAGGTATTTCGCGCAGATTATAGACTATAACTGTTATGATTACGCGGAGCCCGCGGACGGGCCGACGAATTCCCGCATGTCGGCTCTCGCGCGTGAACTCGACGTGGTCATCGTGAGTTGTTTTTACGAGTACGCGATGGACGGCGTATACTACAATTCCGCGGCGGTGTTTGACGCGGACGGATCATTGCTCGGCGTCTACCGCAAGCACCACATACCCGAGGGGCCGCAGTACATCGAGAAGTACTATTTCACGCCGGGCGGATCGCCGTATCTCGTGTTTCGATCGAAGTACGCTGCTTTCGGCGTACTCATCTGTTGGGATGAGTGGTTCCCCGAACCCGCCAGGATACTGGCACTGAAAGGCGCGGACTTCATCTTCTATCCCTCCGCCATCGGTTCGGAACCCGACAACCCCGACCTCGACACGTCACAGACCTGGGTGGACGCGGTGCGCGCGCACGGCATCCACAACAATTTCTATGTCTGCGCTTGCAATCGGGTGGGCCGCGAGGACGCTACGGACGGCAGCGGGCATATGGAGTTCTACGGGCGCAGCTTTGCGTCGGATCCGTGGGGCAATATCATCGCCGAAGCCCCTCGCAACTTGGAGACCACCCTCGTCGCCGACTTTGACCTCGACGAGATAAAGCGCGCGCGCGACATCCTCCAATTCCACCGCGATCGGCGTCCGGATTCGTATAAGGAGTTGCTCGAGTATGAACACATCCGCAAATGAGTTTAATTGTAACTATCGTAACCGTTGAGTAGTCTTGATTTAAATGGTTTTGATTGAATCTTTTAGCAATCGTGATAGGATCGATGAAAGGCTGTAATATGCAAGCTGATATATTGATAGTGGGTACTTCTGTGTTTGACGGCGTTGCGGATGAGCCGTTCGCCGGCTATGTCGCCGTGAAGGGCGAACGTATCGTCGCGGCGGGTCCGGGCGACGGGGCGGACTACAGGGGCGCGGCGACGCGGGTGATAGACGCCGGCGGATCGACGGTGATCCCGGGTTTCCATGACAGTCATACGCATCTGCTCATGGCCGGCATGTACGCTGCCTATCCGAATCTTGCGGATTGTCGCAGCGAAGCGGAATGCGCCGAGACCATGGCGGCCGTGTACGCAAAGGATCCCCCGCCGGGGGAATGGGTCATCGGGTTCGGGTGGTATCATGTATTTTGGGACGATAAGGTCATGCCGACCGCGGAGAGCCTTGACCGGTATTTTCCCGACCGTCCCGTCCTGTTGCTGAACGCGGAGGCGCATGGGATCTGGGTCAACGGCAAGGCGCTCGAACTCGCGGGCGTAGACGCTTCCACGCCGACGCCCGAAGGGGGCGAGATATTGCGTCTGCCGGACGGCAGGCCGAGCGGCGTGTTGCTTGAGGGCGCGTGCGGGCTTGTGACGCGGCTCGCCTACGAATTTGCGCCGGAGGAAGAAAAGGACCTGATTCGCGTGTTTATGCGTCGGGCCTCCTCACTCGGCATCACGTCCATCGGCGACGTCATGCCCTATTTCCATGGCAACATGGGGCATCTGTCCGTCTACTCGGAGATGGACAAGGGTGGGGAACTTACGGTGCGGATACACGCCGCACCCGATCTGCTCGGCGACTTGGACGAGGTTTTGCGTTGGCAGCGCGCGTTCGGCTCCGATTATCTGCGCGTCGCGCACGTGAAGCAGTTCGTCGACGGCGTCAGCACGACGCATACCGCCCTGATGCTCGAACCGTACGCGGATGATCCGGGGAACACGGGTGTCCGGCTCTTCCCGTTGGATGATATCGCGCGGGCTGTACCCGAGGCGCACAGGCGCGGGCTTTCGGTCAGGCTTCATTCATGCGGCGACGCCTCGGCGAGATTCGCGCTCGACTGTTACGACAAGGCCATAGCGACGCATGGCGCGAACGGTTGCCGCCATACGGTGGAACACTGTGAACTCGTCAGCGATCGGGACATCGACAGGTTTGGAACGCTCGGCGCGTTGCCGTCCGTGCAACCCGAGCATTTGGCCCTCACGCAGACCTTTGCGGACAATCCGTATCCGGTCACGATGGGCGAGGAGCGGGCCGCGCGCACTTGGCCCTTCCGGAGCCTGTTGCGGTCGGCGGGACATATCGCCGTCGGCAGCGACTGTCCCGTGGTCGACAACAATCCGTTCCTCGAGATCTATCGCGGCGTGACGCGCCTTCACGACGACGGCGAGCCGGCGGGCGGTTGGAATCCGACCGAGAAGCTTACCCTGTCCGAGGTCCTGAAGGGCTATACGATGGGTTCGGCGTGGTGCGCCTTGCGCGAGGATGAGATCGGGAGCCTCGAACCCGGAAAGTTCGCGGACATCGCTGTCATAGACCGCGACATCTTTGCCTTGATGAAGTCGGGAGACGCCGAGGCGGTCAAATCCGCCGAGATCGTTCTGACGCTGTCGGGCGGACGGGTCGTGTACGAAAAATAATATCCTTTGACGGCTCGGTGGAGGCGGTTCCGTGTTCTTGCGGCGGCCGCCTCCTTTTTGTGTTCCGAATTGATATATTTCTGTTACAAAATCGTGAACCGCTTGCAACACGGCTTTGCGCGGTGTACATTATTGTTATGAAAAAAAGTACGAAGGTCTTGATTGCGGTGTTTATCGTCGCGGCCGTCGCGCTGTATATATCGATCTATGGTGTTCCGGGCGTGAAAAGCATGTTTGAGAAGACCGAAGTGTTGGAATATGGGGATCTGCCTGTGCTTGATGAGGTCGAAGTCTGTATCGTTCGGGATGAAACGCTCTATCGTTCCTCTTCCGCCGGCACGATCGAGTATCTGATCGATGAGGGCGCGAAGGTGCGGGGCGGCGTAAACTTGTTGCGCGTCACGGGCGGCGCGCCGCCCGAGGTTGCGGAGACCGCGACGCCGAGTTCCGTCGGTGAGGAGGATGAGGCCGCCGCGCTCGCGCGCGTATCTGCGACGGCGGGAGAGGGCGCGGCGGTCACGCCGGACAATGTCTCCCCGTTCACCGCCATGGTGAGTTATTTTGCGGACGGGTACGAGAAGATCTTTGCCCCGGCCGCCATCGAGACCATGACGAAGGCGAGCGTGAGCGCGGTTCCCGCCGATTGCGTATCGTTGCGGCGGATCTATGCCGGACAGGGGGAACCGATCTACAAGCTGACGGACAACAACCTGTGGTACATGGTGTACTGGATCGACGCGGCCTCCTTCAAGGAGGACGATCCCAAGGCGAGCGCCGCGGACAGGGACGGATACGCCGTGGGGAAATCCGTGCGGGTGAACTTGGGTTCCACGGAGATCAGCGCCGTGATCCAATCCTACACGCCGGAGGGAAGCGACATGAAGGTCGTCCTGCGTTCGGATATGTACTATCGGGATATGCAGAAGTACAGGAAGGTGATCGCGGAGGTCGTATTCGCGGAACACAGGGGGCTGATCGTCGATGAGGCGAACGTCATCGTGCGGGACGGCGCGCCGGGCGTCTTTGTCAAACAGATAAACGGGGAATTCAAATGGACCCGAGTTCAATATGTCAAGGATTCGAACGGACGGCACACCGTCTCCGTGGGGACCTTTTCGGACGAGGAGGGCAAGCTCGTGCGAACCGTGAAGTATTACGACGAGATACTCGTGGATCCGGCGGCGCAGGGATACAGTTGACGGAAGGTTGAGGTTCAACAGTTAAGTCAAAAATAACGTGACCGTTGAATCGCAACTCCGATAAGGAATACATATGATCGACATCAAAAACAATCTGAGTATGATTCGGGAACGCGCGGACGCCGCCGCGAAGCGGGCGGGGCGAAGCGGGTCGGACATCCTGCTCGTTGCGGTGACCAAGACGCGATCCTGCGAGGAGATCGCGCGCGCGATCCGCGCCGGCGTGACCGATGTGGGGGAGAACAAGGTCCAGGAGATCACGGAGAAGTTCGATAAGGTCGGGAAGTTCGCGGAGTTGGACGGAAAAGGCGCGCATGTACGATGGCATATGATTGGACATTTGCAGCGCAATAAGGTAAAATATATTGTCGATAAGACGGACATCATCCATTCGGTCGACAGTGTCGGCCTTGCCGAGGAGATAGACAAGCGGGCGGCGGCCCGGGGCAGAACGATGGATGTTTTGGTCCAGGTAAACGCCGCGGGAGAAGAGAGCAAGTTCGGCGTATCGACGGAAGGCGCAAAGCCGCTCATCGACGCGATCGTCGAGCGATGTCCCGCCGTTCGCGTCAAGGGACTCATGAGCATCGCGCCGGCGGCGGAGGATCCCGAGGATGTCAGGCGATATTTTCGGGAGGTGAAGGAACTGTACGATCTGATTGCGCGTGACGCGGACGGGGAGCGGCTGAGCGCGGAATATCTGTCCATGGGAATGACGCATGACTTTGAGGTTGCGATAGAGGAAGGTTCCAATCTGATCCGGGTTGGGACGGGCATATTCGGGGCGCGCGATTACGGCAAATAGGCTTTTGCGCGGTTATTGCAGGGAGGTATGAGATGGCCGGTTTTTTCACGAAGATCAGAACATTGGTCGGCATGGAGGATGAGGATTACATGGAGGATGAGGCGGAAGAGGAACTCGTCCAAGAAAAAGAGAACAGCCGCGTGAGCCGGCTCGGGCTTGAGGACGAACGATTTGCCGTGAGCCGCGAGCGGATGCGGGACGCGGGCAGATCCCGCATGACCTCCTCGTTCGCGAGCGGGGTTTCCGCAGAGAGGGAGAATGTGATTTCCATGCAGGACAAAACGCTAAAGGCGATCACCAGCCAATTCAAGATCGTTGTCATCGAGCCTCGGAGCTTCGATGAATGTCCGAAATTGGTGGACAGCCTCAAATCGAGGAAGCCCGTGATCATCAATCTCGAAAAAATGGAGACGGATATGGCGCGCAAGATATTTGACTTTCTCAGCGGGGCCACCTATGCGCTCAACGGCAACGTACAGAAGATCGCGAACAATATCTTCGTGTTCCTGCCGGAGAATGTCGATGTATCCACGAACACGTCGCACAAGGGGATGACGTTCGGAAGCGAGGACGGCAATCCTTGGAAGCTGTAAGCAGTTGCACACAAGACAGGCGAGACCGTTGAGCGGTCTTGATTGAACATTGAGCAGTAACGAAGGGATGTGATTCATATTGAGCTTTCTGATCGTCGTGGTCAACTTTGTCGCGCAGATATTGATATGGGTGTTGATCGGACGGGCGATCCTGAGTTGGTTCGCGAATCCTTATTATGGGAACAGGGGCGGTTCTCTCGCAAGGTTCTATTCCGTCCTTGTGCAGGTGACGGAACCGTTGGTGCGTCCGGCGCGCAAATTGCTGTCGCGATTCAACACGGGACCCATGGATTTTTCCCTGTTCGTCACGATCCTTTTGATCATCGTGGTTCGGCAGGTGTTGATCCGCGTCCTTCTGTTTCTTGCCTGAGCCGCGCGGCGCAGGACGTGGGGACGCTCGGCCCGTTCGGGAGGTTTTGTTATGATAACGCCGGCTGAAATTCAACGCAAGAGTTTCACCAGAGGGGTGCGGGGTTACAAAGAGGACGAGGTGGACGGCTTCCTCGATCTGGTGACCTTGGATATGGATAAGATCCTTCAGGAGAATAAGTCCTTGAAGGAGACCATTCGCGGACTCAGCGCGGAGATCGAGCGTTACCGAGGCTCCGAAAACACGATCTTCAAGACGCTCGAATCGGCGAAGGAACTCATGAGCGACATATCGTCCAGCGCGGAGAAACGCGCGGAGATCGTGTTGAAGAACGCGGAATTGGACGCCGAACGTCTCCGCCGCGAGGCGCGGGAATCCGTCGAGCGAATCACGGAGGAGGCCGTCGAGATGGCGGCCGGATGGGAACAGTTCAAGTTGCGTTACAAGAATTTATTGCAGAATGAGATGGATCGCTTCGAGAACCTCAGCGCGAACCTGATGGTCGACGGCGCGGTCGAGCGCATCCGTTTCTATACCGATTCCGTCTCGCCCGCAACCGCCGCCGCATCGCCGGGGAGCGCCGCCGGGCGATCGGCCAAGCGTCCCGATCCGGCATCCGCGCAGAAGCTGAACAAGACCATCAAGACATCCAAGCGCAATGGGCTATGAGAAAGAATCCTCGGGGATGAGCGAAAAACGGGCAATCCCGATCGGCGTGGGCGTCCTCGTCCTCATTTTGGCCTTGGATTACATCACAAAGCGCTTCGTCCGAACGCATATGACGCTCGGAGAGGCGATCCCGTCGGAAGACTCCTTTTTCAGCATACGCTACGCGTTGAATGACGGCGTGGCGTTCAATATGTTTGAGGGACACAGGACGCCGCTGATCCTCATGCAGTCCGTACTCGTGGTCGTGGTGTTCGTGATCATGATCGTCGTCCTGCGCCATATGTTTTCCTTTCCGATCCTCTGCGCGTTCGCGCTGATGCTCGGCGGCGGGATCGGCAATCTCTCGGATCGCATCCGTTTCGGACAGGTTACGGATTTCTTTTCCGTAGGCAGTTTCCCGATCTTCAACATCGCGGACAGCGCGTTGACCGTAGGTTGCGCGTTGCTCCTTCTCTGCGTATTGCGCTCCGAGCGAAAATCCGCACGGTCAAAGGAGCGGGAACACACGCATGACGCCCACTGATTCGGACGAAAAAAAAGCCGGCGCGACGCGTCCCGAAACGGATGAAGGGGCTGAGGGCGCCTTGTTCCTCGAGACGGACGAACGGGAGACGCTCGTCGCGGAGTTCGACGCGGAGGACGCGGGGACGCGGCTCGACGCGGCGATGGCGTCGCGTTTTGAGACGCTGAGCCGTAACCGGGCGCAGGATCTCATCGCGTCCGGCGATGTACGCGTCAATGGGAAAATCGCCCCCGAAAAGAAATACAGGGTGGCCGAGGGGGATCGCGCGGAGGTCTCCGTGCGCGCGCGAAAGCCGTTGCGCGTATCGCCCGAACCCATACCCCTATCCATTGTCTATGAGGACGCGGATCTGATCGTCGTGGACAAACCCAAGGGCTTGGTGGTGCATCCGGCGCCCGGCAATGTGAACGGCACCTTGGTCAACGGCCTGCTTTACCATGTCGGCGCGGAGGAAGGTCTCTCCGGGGTCAACGGCAGGGTTCGTCCCGGCATCGTGCATCGCATTGACAAGAACACGTCGGGGTTGCTCGTCGTCGCGAAGAACGATCGGGCGCACGGCGCGCTCGCGGAGCAGTTGGCGAACCATGAGATGACAAGGGTGTATACGGCCATCGTGGCGGGCGGATTTCGGGACGCGGAGGGCGTCGTGGACGCGCCCTTGGGTCGGGATCCCAAGGATCGGAAGCGGCGGCGCGTGCGGACGGACGGCGCGGGCAAGCGCGCGGTGACGCGTTACCGCGTAAAGGAACGATTCAAAGGATTTTCGCTGTTGGAACTGCGCTTGGAGACGGGGCGCACCCATCAGATACGGGCGCATATGGCGCACATCGGCCATCCGGTCATGGGCGACGACCTGTACGGCGCGGCGAACGGGACGGGACAGTATCTTCATGCCGGGATCCTGGGCTTCCTCCATCCCGCCTCCGGCGCCTATATGGAGTTCGAATCCGCCTTGCCCGAGGCGTTTCGGACG
>JAISGB010000093.1 GCA_031263335.1 Eubacteriales Family XIII. Incertae Sedis bacterium | reverse complement strand
TCGGATCGAAATCCGACGGCAAGCCGCAGTTCAAGAAGGATCTGACGAAGATCATGGCCGCCCATCATATTCCCTATGTGGCGCAGACCACCTATCTCGGCAATTTCAAGGACATCCATCAGAAGGCCGAGACCGCCATATACACGGAAGGCCCCGCCTTTCTCAATATTCTCGCCCCCTGCCCTCGGGGATGGCGTTACGAGGAATCCAACCTCATGGATGTCTGCAAGGCGGCGGTGGACAGTTGCGTCTGGCCGCTGTTCGAGGTCATCGATGGCGAGTGGGTTTTGAATTATGAACCCAAGAACAAGCGTCCCGTCGAGGATTATTTGACCATGCAGGGCAGATTCAAGCATCTGTTCAAGCCCGGTCGGGAGCATCTCATCGAGGAGATCCAAGACGAGGTGGATCGCAGATGGACGGAGCTGAAATCCCTGTGCGGCGTCGGATGAACCGGTTCGCCCGTCCGCGTTTCTTTGACACGGGGTATGGAATAATCGTATAATGATACCCATGTCGTATAAGGTGAAATTGAACATATTCGAGGGTCCTTTCGATCTGCTCGTCTACCTCATCGAGAACGCGGAGATGAGCATCTATGACATCAAGGTGTCGGAGATCACGTCGCAGTATATCCGACACATCGAGATGATGCGGGAACAAGATGTCATGGTGGGCGCGGAGTTCTTGGTGCTTGCCGCGACCCTCATTGAACTTAAGTCCAAAATGCTGTTGCCGCGCATCAAGGCGGACGGCGAGATCGAGGAAGACCCGAGAGCGGAACTCGCGCAGAAACTGCTCGAATACACGAGATTCAAGAAGTTGGCGGCCGCGTTGGCCGACCAAATGGATTACGCCGTCATGAAGTTGGTCAAACCCAAGGAGGATTTGGAACCCTATACGGGGGAACCGGACGAATATCTGCGCATGGACCCGGATCGGTTCATCGCCGCATTCAAGGCCTTCCTATACAGGAAGCGCAAGAACGAGGAACTCATGGACATCCGGCGCCGCGTCGAACGGGAGCGCATGAGCGTCGCCGCGAAGAAAAGCGCGATCGGTCGATTTCTGAGGAAGGCGAAGGATCGGTTCGTGAGTTTCCGTGAACTGCTGTCGCCCGACAGCGACCGATATGACAAGGTCGTGACCTTCGTCTCCCTGTTGGAGATGATCAAGGCGGGTATGGCGGGCGCGAAACAGACGGGGAATTTCAAGGAAATCAGGGTGGAATGGAAGCCGCTCAAACGGAGAGGAAATGCCGACGAAGAAAACGATAAAGTCAGCCTTTGAGTCCATGATGTTCGTCTGGGGCGAACCCTTGGATGTGAAGATCGCGGCGGACGCGATGAACATCGAAAAGTCCGAGGCTTCGGAATATTTCAAGGAACTCCAAGGGGAATACGACGAACACGGGCGCGGCATCCGGATCCGTGAGATCAACGGCAAGTTTCAGTTTGTGACATGGGAAGAGAATTTTGATTATATCCGCTCGCTCTGTACGCCGGTGCGGGAACGCAGACTTTCCCAAGCGGCCTTGGAGGTCCTCGCCATCGTCGCCTACAAACAGCCCGTGACGAAGAGCGAGATCGACTCCATTCGCGGCGTCAAGAGCGATCGCGTCCTCGAAGGACTCGTGAACAAGGGGCTTGCGGAGGAGAAGGGGCGTTCCTCCGCGATCGGCCGGCCGACCCTTTACGGGACGACGGAGACTTTTCTCGCGCATTTCGACCTCAAGACCATCGACGAGTTGCCCGTGATCGAAGACATAGAGGACGCCATTCATTTCGAGGAAGCGAAGACGGCGGTGGAGATCAGGCAGACGAGCCTCGATCTGAAACAATGATGCGTGATTTTAACGGAACAATCGGACTCATAGCGACGGATCTCGACGGTACCCTGCTCGACACATCGATGACGTTTACCGAGCGGGATCGCGCCGCCCTCGGTCGCTGTATCGCGAAGGGAATCCATGTGGTCGTGGCGACCGGTCGATCCCTGACGTCCGTCCCGCAGGCCGTCCGGGACATCGAGGGGATCGAAGCCCTCATCTGCGTCAACGGCGCCAAGATATACGACAACAAAACGGAGGAACCGCTTTACGCGCGGTACCTGAGCCGCGAGGCGATAGAGAGCGTGTGGGACCTCATCAACGCGGACGACGTCATGTGCGAGGTGTTCACCGGCGGCCGGCCCTATGTCAGCGCCGCTTGTTTCGACGACCTCGCGCGCTACGGTATACCCGACTGGTTCGCCGCTTATGCTCGGCGATCCCGCCGGCCCGTGGATGATCTGATCTCCTTCACCTCGGATCACTTGGACGCGATCGAAAACATCAATTTCAACTTCGGCGATGAGGCGACGCGCCTTCGCCTCTTAAACCGGCTGAGCGGCAGCGGACTCTATGAACTGACGTCCGCCTTCCCCTTCAACTATGAGATCGGCGGCGTTGGCGTGAACAAAGCCGAGGCGATAGATTTCCTCTGTCGGCGGCTCGGCGTTCCGCCCGCCGAGACCATGTGCTTCGGCGACAATGTCAACGACGTGGGCATGATCCGGTACGCGGGCATCGGCGTCGCCATGGGCGACGCGGCGCCGGAGGCGCGGGAAGCGGCGGACTTCGTGACCTTGGCCGGCGGCCGGAACGGAATCGCGCACGCCATCGATCGTTTCATCCCATGAAACAATGAACCGATGAAAA
>JAISGB010000009.1 GCA_031263335.1 Eubacteriales Family XIII. Incertae Sedis bacterium | reverse complement strand
ACCGCTCAAACAGCGTCTTGGTGATTGCTGCCGTAAGCGTCGTCTTGCCGTGGTCGATGTGCCCGATGGTCCCGATGTTTACGTGCGGCTTCGTTCTCTCAAATTTTGCTTTGCCCATGGAATAATACCTCCTTACAATAAACCGGATGCGCTTCCCGGATCGCGATATGCGATCCCCGCGTCAACGCCTCCCATTAAATGTGTTCCGCCAAATTCTTCGGCAACTTCTCAAAATGGTCAAACTGCATGACGTACACGCCCCGTCCCTGCGTCTTGGAACGCAGATCCGTCGCGTAGCCGAACATGGACGACAGCGGCACATAACCGTGAATGATCGCGGCCCCGTTCACGATGTCCGAGCCTTCGATGCGTCCGCGCCGCGCGTTGATATCGCCGATGATGTCCCCCATATATTCCTCGGGAACCGTGGCCTCTATCTTGAATATCGGTTCCAATATCACGGGTTCCGCCTGCCTCACGGCCTCTCTGAACGCCATGGTCCCCGCGATCCGGAAGGCGATCTCCGAGGAATCCACCTCGTGATAGGAACCGTCGTACAGCTCGACGCCCACGTCCACCACCTGATAGCCCGCCAAGGGGCCGTTTTGCATGGCCTCCTTGATCCCATCCTCGATCTTGGGAATGTATTCCTTGGGAACGACGCCGCCGACGACGGAACTCTTGAACTCGAAGCCCTCGCCGGGTTGCCGAGGATAGATGCGAATCTTCACATGGCCGTATTGGCCGCGGCCGCCGGACTGCTTCGCGTGCTTGTAATCCACATCCGCTTCCTTCGTGATCGTCTCCTTGTAGGAAACTTGAGGCTTGCCCACATTTGCCTCCACCTTGAACTCGCGCAGAAGGCGATCGACGATGATCTCCAGATGCAGTTCACCCATGCCCGCGATGATGATCTGTCCCGTTTCCTCGTTCGTATAGGTCTTGAAGGTCGGATCCTCTTCCGCGAGCTTTGCCAAGGCCGCGCCCATCTTCTCCTGCCCGGCCTTTGTCTTGGGTTCGATGGCGATCTCGATGACCGGATCGGGGAATTCCATGGATTCCAAGATGATCTTGTGCTTTTCGTCGCAGAGCGTATCGCCCGTCGTGGTGTCCTTCAATCCCACCGCGGCGGCAATGTCTCCCGCATAGACCTCTTCTATCTCTTCCCGCTTGTTCGAGTGCATCTGTAGGATGCGCCCGATCCGTTCCTTCTTGTTCTTCGTGGAATTGTACAGGTAGGAACCCGACTTCAACGTACCCGAATACACGCGGAAAAACGCCAATTTCCCGACAAAGGGATCGGCCATGATCTTGAACGCCAAAGCCGCGAAATTCCCGTTTTCGTCCGCGGGCCGCTCGGCCGGTTTCCCCGTCTTGGGTTCCACTCCCGTGATGGGGGGAATGTCCAACGGAGACGGCAGGTAATCGACCACGCCGTCCAAGAGCATCTGTACGCCCTTGTTCTTGTATGCGCTGCCGCAGAGCACCGGGTACATCTCCCCCGCGATGGTCATCTTGCGGATCGCGGACTTGATCTCGGCCGGCGAGAGTTCTTCCCCTTCCAGATATTTGACCAAGAGGTCTTCCTCGGCCTCGGCCACCGATTCCAACAGATTGTGGCGCCATTCCTCGGCGTCCGAGCGCAGTTCGGCCGGTATGTCCTCCACGTCGAAATCCGTGCCGAGATCGTCCTTGTACAGAAAGGCTTTCATCTCGATCAGATCGATGAGTCCGACGTATTTTTCTTCCGCGCCTATGGGCAACTGGATCGGAACGGCGTTTGCCTTGAGCCGATCCTTGACCATGTCCACCACGCGCAGGAAATTCGCCCCCATGATATCCATCTTATTGACGAATATGATGCGGGGAACGCTGTACTTCTCCGCTTGCCGCCAGACCGTCTCGGACTGCGGTTCCACGCCGCCTTTGGCGCACAATACGGTCACCGCGCCGTCCAATACCCGCAGGGAACGCTCCACCTCGACGGTGAAGTCCACGTGTCCGGGCGTGTCGATGATATTGATGCGGACATCGTTCCATTCCGTGGTCGTGGCCGCGGAAGTGATGGTGATGCCCCGTTCCTGCTCCTGCACCATCCAATCCATGACAGCCGCGCCCTCATGGACCTCGCCGATCTTGTGCGTCCTTCCGGTGTAGAACAGGATCCGTTCCGTCGCCGTCGTCTTGCCGGCGTCGATATGCGCCATGACGCCTATATTTCTCGTTCGTTCAAGCGGAAATTGTCTTGTCATAATATGTGTTCACTCCCGTTCGCGGGAAACCTCGGTTCGCTTCTACCATCTGTAATGCGCGAAGGCCCTGTTGGCTTCCGCCATCCTATGCGTATCTTCCTTCTTCTTTACCGACGCCCCCGTATTGTTGGCCGCGTCCATGAGCTCCTTCGCCAACCTGTCAGACATCCTCTTTTCGCCTCGCGCCCGCGTGTAATTCGTGAGCCAACGCAGACCGAGGGTCTGCTTCCTTTCGGGTCGCACCTCCATGGGGACCTGATAGTTGGCGCCGCCCACGCGTCTGGCCTTGACCTCGAGGATAGGCATAATGTTGTTCATCGCTTTTTCGAATATCTCGAGAGGATTTTCACCCGTCGCGTCCTTGATGGACGCAAAGGCGTCGTAGACAATCGACTGAGCCACCCCTTTCTTTCCGTCCAACATGATGCTGTTGATCAACTTCGTGACCATCACACTGCCGTAGACGGGATCGGGGAGTATTTCACGTTTTGGAATATTACCTTTTCTTGGCACTTCTCTTCCCTCCTTGCTGGTCTTAGCCGGGCGCAAAGCGCCTCACATGCTAAGCGTTTGCGTATCTGCGGTTTGCTGCTCATTCACCCTTGCTCACGTACGTCTGAGTACGCATCGCTGCGGCTTCATTCGCGCGCACCGCACCTACACAAAAAATCCTGCGCAACCTTTGCTGTCTTTTGCATTCGCAAAAATAGGTACTCGTCAGTATAGGGCGTTGCTCGCCCTTCCTGCCGCGGCGCCGTATATATCCTTCACCGTTCCCGCATGCGCATCGCTCCGCAGAACCGGACGGTTATAATCTTATGATAAAACGGCACAATATTCAATTGTAGTCCAATCCTTGCCTTCGCGGCCTACTTCTTGGGCCGTTTGGCGCCGTACTTGGAGCGAGCCTGGTTTCTGGCCGATACGCCGGACGTGTCCAAGATGCCCCGGATGATGTGATATCGCACACCCGGAAGATCCTTCACCCTGCCGCCGCGGATCATCACAACACTGTGCTCCTGCAGATTGTGTCCGATGCCCGGTATGTAGGCGATGACCTCGATACCGTTTGAAAGCCTGACTCTCGCCACTTTTCGCAGAGCCGAATTCGGTTTCTTGGGCGTCACGGTCTTGACTGAAGTGCAAACCCCTCGCTTTTGCGGGGACCGCGCGTTCGTCGGTTGACGCCGAATGGTATTCAGCCCCTTCAATAAAGCGGGCGCCGTGGATTTCTTCACGGAACTCTGCCTGCCTTCCCTGACCAATTGATTGATTGTTGGCAAAACTACCTCTCCTTTCTTATCTTTTTTGCGCAAGTCCTTTTAGGATATCAGTTTTTCTTTCTTGCGTATCTGCGGCTTGCCGCGCGCCCTTTGGGCAGAAAGCCGACCGTTAGTCTATCACATTTTTCTTCTTTAATCAAGCAAATCTTCGGCGGCGAGGCTTTCCGCATCTTGGATGATGACGCCGGGGATGTTCTCGTCGGGTACATCGGTCATATTCGCCAACTCCTTGATCTCCTCATCCGACTCATCGTCCTCGTAGACATCGTAATTCGTGTAGGCTTCCATGTATTCGGCGTTCACACCGTAGTCCACGTTGATATTCCTGTAGCGCTTCATGCCCGTACCCGCCGGAATGAGCTTCCCGATGATGACGTTCTCCTTAAGCCCCAACAATCTGTCCGTCTTGCCCTTGATGGCCGCGTCCGTCAACACCCGCGTCGTCTCCTGGAAGGAGGCGGCGGAGAGGAAGGAATTGGTGGCCAATGAGGCTTTCGTGATGCCGAGCAGTTCCCGCTTGAATACGGCGGGGGCCTCCGCTTCGCCGAGCTTGTTGTTCACCTCGTCGATCTCCGAACGGGAATAGAGGCCGCCGGGCAACAGTTCCGTGTCCCCCGGATCCTCGATCTTGTATTTGGACAGCATCTGGCTGACGATGATCTCGATGTGCTTGTCGTTGATGTCTACGCCCTGCAACTTGTAGACGCGTTGCACCTCCTTCAACAGATACTGATAGACGCCTTCGACGCCCTTGAGCCGCAGGATGTCCTTGGGATAGAGCGGTCCGTAGGTGAGGGGGTCGCCCGCCTCCACATATTGGCCCGCCTCCACGATGATCCGGCTTGCGAAGGGGATCGTATAGGGCCTTTCCTCATCTCCTCGGATCGTGATCTCGCGCTTGTTGTCGTCGCGCGTCACGACGGAGATTACCGTGCCGCTCTCCTCGCATATCTCGGCGAGACTCTTAGGCTTCCGCGCCTCAAAGAGTTCCTCGACCCTCGGCAGACCTTGGGTGATATCGCCGCCCGCAACGCCGCCCAAGTGGAAGGTCCGCATGGTCAACTGGGTACCCGGCTCGCCGATGGACTGCGCGGCGGTGATACCCACGGCCTCGCCGATGTTCACCGTCTCGCCCGTCGCCAAGTTCCGACCGTAGCATTTCGCACAGATGCCCGTTTCGCTGTGGCAGGTCATGACGGAACGGATTGCCACCTTTTCGATGCCCGCGTTCTCGATCAGCTCCGCCGTCGTTTCCGTGATCTCCTCGTTCTGCTCGACGATGACCTTGCCCGTCTCCGGATGCACGATGTCCCCAAGCGCCGTCCTGCCGATGATCCGTTGCTTCAGCTTCTCGATGATCTCTTTGCCCTGCGTGAAGGCCATGACCTCGATGCCCTCGTCGGTGCCGCAGTCGTCCTCGCGGACGATCACGTTATGGCTGACATCCACAAGCCGCCTCGTCAGGTAGCCCGATTCGGCTGTCCGAAGCGCCGTATCCGCCACCCCCTTCCGCGCGCCGTTGGTGGAGATGAAGTATTCCAGAACGGACAGGCCCTCCCTGAAATTCGCCTTGATGGGAATCTCGATGGTCTTGCCCGTCGCGTTGGCCATCAGCCCGCGCATACCGCCGATCTGCCGGATCTGGTTCTTGCTGCCCCGCGCGCCGGAATGCGCCATGATGTACAGGTTGTTGAGGGAGTCGAGCGAGTCCATGAGCGCGTCGGCCACATCGTCGGTCGCCTTCGTCCATGTCTTGACCACCCCGTCGTAACGCTCCGATTCGGACATCAGCCCATTCCTGTAGGCATCCTCATACTTGTTGACCTTCTCGTCCGCCGCCGCGATGATCGCATCCTTCTCGGCGGGTATCTCCATGTCGGAGATGCTGATGGTGACGGCCGCGAGCGTGGAATAATGGAAGCCCATCTCCTTCACGTGATCCAACATGAGCGCCGTATCGGTATTCCCGTGTCTGCGATAGCACCGATCGATGATAAGTCCCAATGACTTCTTGTCGCACAGAAAATCCACCTCGAGGGAGTACGGATCGTTCTCCCTGTCCACATATCCCAGATTCTGCGGAATATGCTCGTTGAAGATAAATCGCCCCACGGTGGACTCGATCAGCTTCCCGCGCGTATCGTCCTCACCCGCGTATCGCCGGACCTTGACCTTTGCGTGCAATCCGACCACCCCGTTGCGATAGGCCATGAGCATCTCGTCGTAGTCGGTGAATATCTTGCCGTCGCCCTTTTCCGCCTCGGCGCCTTCTCCCTCCACGCCGGGATGCGTGAGATAGTAGCTGCCGAGGATCATGTCCTGCGTAGGCGTCGTGATGGGCGATCCGTCCTTGGGCGCGAGGATGTTGTTGACGGAGAGCATGAGGAAGCGGGCCTCCGCCTGCGCTTCCACGGTGAGGGGGACATGGACGGCCATCTGATCGCCGTCAAAGTCCGCGTTGTACGCCGTACATACCAACGGATGGAGCTTGATCGCCTTGCCTTCCACCAATACGGGTTCAAAAGCCTGGATACCCAGACGGTGCAGGGTGGGCGCGCGGTTCAACAGGACGGGATGCTCCTGAATGACCTCGTCCAACACGTCCCAGACCTCCGGCCTGACCTTTTCCACCATCCGCTTGGCGCTCTTGATGTTGTGCGCGTTCCCGTTCTCCACCAATTCCTTCATGATGAACGGCTTGAACAGTT
>JAISGB010000163.1 GCA_031263335.1 Eubacteriales Family XIII. Incertae Sedis bacterium | reverse complement strand
CCGGCGCGGGTTCCGGTTCCTCGGGCAAGAGCGGGACCGCTTCCGCAGGAAACGGGACGGGCGCGTCTTCGGGCGGGCAGGATGGCGTGTCGTCCAAGACCCCCGTACAGGGTTCGTCGTCATCCGACCAAGGCGGGAGCACCGTGTATATGATGGGAAAGACCGATGTCGGTTCGACCGGTTCGAATGCGGACGCGCAGGTGAGCGCGGATGCTTCATCGATCGGCGACGGCGAAACGCCCGAAGCGGCGGCGCGGACGGGGCGATTTTCCATGAAGGGCCCCGACGGGATCATGCAGACGATCGTCACGCTCGACGTGGGCGTGAAAACCTCGGATCTGTTGGCCGAAGTGGCGGGGAAAAACGAGAAGGCGGTGTTTCAAAAGAAGGACGCCGCAGGCAATGTCGTTTACTCCCTCTCCTTCCTCGGCGCGATGATCGAGGGCGACACGGACGTGACGCTCGACGCGGACATCACGGACAACCTGCCGGAGCATGTCAGCGTAAAGAGCGGGGAGGCGATGTTGCTTCGCTTCGTCGATCATAAACCATTGCCCGCCGACGCGGAGGTCTATGTGGCGGCCGGCGGCCGCTTCGGGGCGGATCCGGTCGATGTCTATCAGGTCGATCCTTTGGACGGAAGCGTCGCGCTGATCGCGCAAAACGGCCTCGTGCAGGACGGCTACCTCTCCTTCGATCTCGGATCCACGAACGACGTCATCCTCGCGAACGGGACGCTTGACGCGCCCGGACTCGGATCCGACGGTCCCTCCGCACTTCCGATCGCGATCGCTGCGGTGCTCGCGATCGCCGTTGCGGCGACTGTGGTGTTCTTCGTGTCGCGCAAACGTGGAGCCGACCGACATGATTGAGGTACGGGGCGTCAGCAAAGGCTATTTCGGGGTTCCCGTCTTGGAGGACATCACATTCACCGCGGACGACGGCGCGGTTTGCGGCCTGATCGGCTACAACGGCGCCGGAAAGACGACGCTCTTGCGCGTCATGGCGGGCGTCTACCGACCCGAGCGGGGAGAGGCGCTTTTGGACGGGGAACCGGTCTATGAGAATACGGCGCGCAAGTCCCGCACCTTCATGTTGACGGAGGATCTCTTCTTCCTGCCGCAAGCGGATCTCGACGCGATGCGCGACTTCTACGTCGGCTATTATCCCGCTTGGGACGACGCGATCTATGAAAAACTCTGCGGCGCGTTCGGTTTGGATCGCGGACGGAAGATCGCCGGGTTTTCCAAGGGGATGCGCAGACAGGCGGGCATCATCCTCGCCTTTTCGTCCGCGCCGAGGTATCTGTTGCTCGATGAGATCTTCGACGGACTCGATCTGGCGATGCGCCGCGTGACGCGCGCGCTCTTGGCCGACTATGTGCGCGCGACGGGCGCGACCGTGGTCGTGACCTCCCACAATCTTCGCGAACTGGAGGACGGCATCGACAAGATCGCCATGATCCGTCAAAACCGATTGGCCTTTGTCGGGTCGGTCGCGGAAATACGGGAACGTCACGGGACGTTGGAGGAATATTTTCTCGGCGAACGCGAGCCGGACGAGGCGGCGTTCCGGGATATCTTTTCCCGCGATCCGTCCGTTTCGGCTTAGCGTGGGGGCGGCTTCGATGAAGAGAGGGGATGTTTCCGCAGCTATACGGCATGACCTGTTGCGCGCCTTGCGCGAGAACATCGCGCTCGCCGTCTGCGGCTGTTTTGTCCTGCTCATTCTCATCCCGTTTTCGACGGCGGCCATACCGGGCGACTCGGTCTTTGACGTCTCGGTGACGCACGAACAGATGAAATTTCGCTTCATTGCGGACGGCTTCGTTCCTGCCGTCCTGATCGCCGCAGTGCTCTTCGGTTTTCTTTTCGGGATCGCATCCTTTCGATTTGTCCTCGACAGCGGTCGGGCGCAGACCCTGTTTTCATTCGGAATCTCGCGCGTAAGGCTCTGCTTCAACCGCTTTGCCTCGGGCGCGGTCCTGATCGCCGCCGCGATCTTCGTTCCCATGACGGTCTCCTTGGCGCTCAATCTCGCGGCGCTCGGCAATTATCCGGGGCTTTTCACTGCTTGGATTTGGCTTTGGGCGGGTCTGTTCGTGACGGCGACGGCCGCATTTTGCGTGGCGTCGATCGGATGTCTGCTCGCGGGTACTTTGCCGGAGGCGCTGTTTTTCGGTGCGGCCCTGTATGCGGGACCCTACGCGATCTCCTACGCCGCCGGCGTATTCCTGAAGCAACTGCTCTGGGGCAATCCCTTCGGCGTCGCGCCTTATCTCGGTCCCGGCCCCCTTGCGCCGTCCGCGACCGAACTGTTCTCCTTCCTCAACCCGGCGCTGTTCTTCTATGACGATCTGGCAAGTCATCGCATGTTCTATCGTCCCTTGGAGACGGATATCCCCGACCCCATAAGTCCCGCCGTCCTTTTGGCTTGGATCGCGGCGACCGTCGTCCTCGCCCTGCTCGCCCTCCGGCTCATGCGCCGGCGCCGCGCGGAACAGGCGGGATTTGCGTGGAAATGCCCTGCGGCGCTCCATGTCTGCGCCTTTGTGCCGACGGTCTTTGCCGGCGCGTTCGTGTTCGGCTTGGCTGCGGACGCAAGTCTGCTTTTCGGCGTCGCGCTCGGACTCGTCGTCGTTGCGCTCTGTTTCCTTCTGACGCAACGACCGCTCGCCTCGGCCGGGGCGGCTTCCTTTCGCTTTCTGCCGGTCGCGGTCAAGATTGCGCTCATTCTCCTGTTGGCCGTCGGCGCGAAGGTCGGTTACGGATCGTATCTCTCCCTGCCGTCGATCGGGAATGTGGCGTCGGTCGATGTGTCCTATGTCGGCGCGCCGAACGCGTTGGCCGTCCCCGCGTACGGCAGCAGTTCGTCCACCGATTATTATTTCTCCGCGAGCTATACCTATACTTCGGATAGCGACGTCGAACGCTCCTTGGACGCGCACAGGGCTTTCGCGGAGACGGGGCGGCGCGCGTTG
>JAISGB010000158.1 GCA_031263335.1 Eubacteriales Family XIII. Incertae Sedis bacterium | reverse complement strand
GACGGCCCCGGCGGCAGACGGGATCGTCGGGACAGCAGACCGGATCTGCCCAAGGCCGTCAATCCGCGAAAGCGCGTGAAGCCCAAGTCGGATCAGCCTGTCGCAAGAGCGGCGACCTTCCCGGCGAACGAACCGGAAGCGGAAGCGCCACAGGTCCCAGCGCCTGAGAACGAGTAGACACATTTGCGTGGGATATTCCCGCACAAAGGAAGGAGAGTGACCTACGATGTTAATGCCAAAACGCGTCAAGCGCAGAAGAGTCCACAGGGGGCGCATGAAGGGCGCCGCCACGAAGGGGAATCGCATCACATACGGCTCGTTCGGCCTCATCGCGCAGGAACCCGGATGGATCAAATCGAACCAGATCGAGGCGGCTCGTATCGCCATGACGAGGTCCATCAAACGGGGCGGCAAGGTCTATATCAAGATCTTCCCGCATAAGCCCGTGACGAAGAAGCCCGCAGAGGTCCGTATGGGTTCCGGAAAGGGCGCCCCCGAGTATTGGGTGGCCGTCGTGAAGCCGGGCAGGGTGATGTTCGAGATCGACGGCGTCACGCCGGAGCAGGCGCAGGAGGCCATGCGGTTGGCCGCGCACAAGCTCCCCATACGAACGAGATTTGCCGCCAAAGGCGATGAGGACATTAAGGGTGGTGAGGCGAAATGAATTTGGAAAAGATCAGGGAAATGACCGAGGCCGAATTGAACAGCGAGCTGAGGAAGATGAAGAACGAACTGTTCAACCTCAGGTTTCAGCATGTGACGGGGCAGCTCGAGAATCCCATCAAGATGCGGGACGTCAAGCGGGACATCGCGCGCGTAAAGACCGTCATGCGAGAGAAGGAATTGGTAAAAGAGCAGTCTATCGGATAAGAGGAAAGGAGGAAGTGCTGTGCAGGCGGAAAGAAACACGAGAAAGACAAGAGTCGGCATCGTCGTAAGCGACAAGATGGACAAGACCATCACCGTCGCGGTGGAAGACTTTGTAAGGCATTCCCTTTACGGTAAGGCTGTGAAGCGGACGAAGAAGTTCAAGGCCCACGATGAGGAAAATCGGTGCAACATCGGCGACAAGGTCCGCATTATGGAAACCAGGCCCTTGTCAAAGGATAAGCGGTGGCGCTTGGTGAACGTGATCGAGAAGGTAAAGTGAGGAGGCGCCCGCAATGATTCAGACAGAAACCAGATTGAGAGTGGCCGACAATTCGGGTGCGAAGGAGTTGCTCGTCATCCGTATATTGGGAGGGACCGGTCGCCAATACGCCAATATCGGCGACATCATCGTCTGCGCCGTCAAGGAGGCGACGCCGGGCGGTATTGTCAAGAAGGGCGACGTCGTGCGCGCCGTGGTCGTCCGGACCCGGACGGGCGCGGGACGAAGCGACGGCAGTTACGTGAAGTTCGACCAGAATGCGGCGGTCATCATCAAGGAAGACAAGACACCCGTGGGTACGCGCATATTCGGCCCCGTAGCGAGAGAGCTTCGCGAGAAAAGTTTTATGAAGATCGTATCGTTGGCGCCGGAAGTATTGTAGGAGGCGGTGCGGAATGAAGATCAGGAAAAATGACACCGTGATGGTGATAACGGGCAAAGACAAGGGCAAGCACGGAAAGGTCCTGAAGGTCTATCCCAAACAGAGCAGATTGATCGTGGAGGGCGTCAACATCCAGACCAAGCATCAGAAGCAGACGCGCAAGGCGAGAGCCGAGATCAAGCATCAGGAGGGCCCGATCCATATTTCAAACGTCATGTATTATGACAGCAAAGAGAAGGCGCCCACGCGGATCGGGCATACGTTTGTGAACGGACGCAAGGTTCGCGTGTCGAGGAAGACCGGCAACGCGATCGATTGATTGAGCCGGCAAATCAAAACCACTCAACGGATGGGAGGAGGAAAACGGGATTGACAGCACGATTAAAAGAAGTCTACGGCAATGAGGCGTTTGCTTCCCTGCGCGAGAAGTTCAAATACGCTAACGTGATGCAGGTGCCGAAATTGGAGAAGATCACCATCAACATGGGTTTGGGCGAGGCAAAGGACAACCCCAAGATGATGGAGACCGCCGTGGAAGAGCTTGCGCTCATCAGCGGGCAACGCCCCGTCGTCACGAAGGCGCGGAAATCCATCGCGAACTTCAAGGTGCGGGCGGGTATGCCCGTGGGCGTGATGGTCACCCTGCGGGGCGAAAATATGTACGTGTTTGCCGACAAGCTGTTCAACATCGTGCTCCCTCGCGTACGGGACTTCCGGGGCGTATCGAAGAACTCGTTTGACGGCAGGGGCAACTATTCCGTCGGACTGAAAGAGCAGTCCATATTCCCGGAAATCGTCTATGACCGGATCGACAAGGTCAAGGGGATGAACATCATCTTCACGACGACGGCCAAAACGGATGAAGAAGCGGCTGAATTGCTGAAATTGCTCGGCATGCCGTTTGAAAAGTAGAAAGCGGGAGCGAACATGGCAAAGACATCCCTCAAGGTCAAACAGCAGCGGAAACCCAAGTACGCGTCAAGGGCGTATACGAGATGCAGGATATGCGGACGGCCCCATTCCGTGTTGAAGAAGTACGGAATATGCAGAATCTGTTTCAGAGAGCTTGCCTATAAAGGGGAAATTCCCGGCGTCAAGAAAGCGAGTTGGTAGGCCGCAGGGGCCGTTTCCCGCGATTCCGTCGCGGGGCGCGAACGCTCGTCGGCCCGGGAAGGCCGAGCGGCGCCAAGGAAAGGGACAAGCCAAGGAAGGAGGTAGTCGCATGACTATGACAGATCCCATTGCGGATATGCTTACGAGAATCAGGAACGCAAACACGGTGGGACACACCATCGTCGATGTACCCGCGTCCAAGATCAAGAGATCGATCGCGGGGATTCTGACCGATGAGGGTTATATAAAGGGGTTTGACGTCATTGACGACAACAATCAGGGTACCATACGCATACAGATGAAGTACGGCGCGGACAGGGAAAAGGTCATCAGCGGCATCAAGAAGATATCGAAGCCCGGGCTGAAGGTCTACGCGAAGGCGGAGGAAGTCCCGAGGGTGCTCGGCGGTCTCGGCATCGCGATCATCTCCACGTCGAAGGGCGTGATCAGCGATAAAGACGCGAGACGTCTCGGCGTCGGCGGCGAAGTCATCTGTTATGTTTGGTAGGAGGAATCGAGATGTCAAGAATCGGTAGATTGCCTGTCCCGATCCCCGCCGGCGTGGAAGTCAGCATCGGAAAGGACAACACCGTCGCCGTAAAGGGGCCGAAAGGCGAACTGAAGGAGAAGATCGCGGGCAGGATCAAGGTGGAACAGAAGGAAGGGGTCGTCCACGTCACGAGAGACAACGACGAAAAGGCGAGCCGTTCCCTGCACGGGCTTTCAAGGAGCCTGATCAACAACATGGTCGTCGGCGTCTCCGACGGGTTTGAGAAGAGGTTGGACATCATCGGCGTCGGTTACAAGGCGGAGAAACAGGGCGACAAGTTGGTGCTGAGCCTCGGCTATTCCCATCCGGTGGAATTGTCCGATCCGGACGGGATCACGACGGAGGTTCCCGGCGCGACGGAGATCGTCGTGAAGGGGATAGACAAGGCGGTCGTCGGGAATTACGCGGCGATCATTCGGGCTTGGAGACCGCCGGAACCCTACAAAGGCAAAGGCATCCGCTATCGTGACGAGCATGTTCGTCGCAAGGAAGGCAAGGCCGGCGTCAAGGGCAGTTAAGGAGGAAAGCAGACTATGGCGAAACAAAGCAGGAATGATAAGAGGCTTTCGAGGCACAAACGGGTCAGGAAGAATCTTTCCGGCACTCCGCAGACGCCCCGTATGTGCGTATACCGGAGCCTGAAGAACATATCCGTGCAGGTGATCGACGACGTGAGCGGCCATACGCTCGCGGCCGCATCCTCCTTGGATAAGGATATAAAGGAAAAGGCTCCCAACGGAGGAAACAAAGAGGCCGCGAAACTCGTGGGCGAGTCCATCGCGAAAAAAGCGTTGGCCAAAGGGCTTGAGCATGTGGCGTTCGACAGGGGCGGCTTTCTGTACCATGGTCGCGTGAAGGAATTGGCCGATGGAGCGCGCGGCGCGGGTTTGAAGTTTTAGCGGAGGAAAACGGTATGCGGAAAAACACAATCGATGCGTCCAAATTGGAATTGAAGGAGTCCATCGTGAACATCCGGCGCGTGGCCAAGACCGTCAAGGGCGGGCGCAACATGCGGTTCAGCGTGACCGTGGTCGTCGGCGATGAGGAAGGCCATGTGGGCGTCGGACTCGGCAAGGCGCGGGAAATCCCCGAGGCTGTGCGCAAGGCCATCGAGGACGCGAAGAAGCGGCTGATCTTTGTCCCAACGGTGGGGACGACCATCCCGCACAGGGTGCTCGGCATCTTCGGCGCGGGCAAGGTGGTCATCATGCCCGGTTCGGAAGGCACGGGCGTCATCGCGGGCAGTTCCGTGCGGACGGTCTTGGAATTGGCGGGCGTGAAGGATGTCCGCGCAAAATCCATCGGATCGAACAACGCGGGCAATATGGCGTACGCCACCATTGAGGGACTGAGCAACCTCAAGACGGTTGAACTGATCAGCAGGTTGCGTGGCAAGAGCCGCGAGGAAATATTGGGATAAAGAGGTGGAAGAAAGATGGCAAAAACGATCAAGATCACATTGACCAAGAGCGTCATCGGCGCGACGCCGGCCCAGAGAAAGGTCGTGGCGGCCTTGGGTCTCAGAAAGATGCACCGGTCGGTTGAGTTGCCGGATACGCCCGTGACGAGGGGCGCCGTCAAAAAAGCGGAGCATCTGTTGACTGTTACCGAGTGACGCGCGCGAAGCGGAACGTACGGACAGGAATTGCGCATTCACCCCGCGGACGCGGCAGGAATGCGGATGAAGGAGACAAAAGATGAAATTGCATGAAC
>JAISGB010000133.1 GCA_031263335.1 Eubacteriales Family XIII. Incertae Sedis bacterium | reverse complement strand
CGACCTCCATGCCCGCGTCCTTCACATGGTCAAGCAAGGTCTTGCCCGGCGGCGGCACGGCGTAGTCCCTGCGATCCGACGTCCGGATCCGTTTGCCGTCCCGCATGATATAGGGCCTGGCGATGACGCGCCCCACGAGCATCGGCCCCGTCAACATGTTCCGCGCGGTCTCGCAAATGGCATAGAGGCGTTCCAAAGGGATCACGGCGGTATTGGCCGCGATCTGGAATACGCTGTCGTGGGAGGTGTAGATGATGGGCTGCCCCGTCCGCTCGTGTTCCGGACCCAAGACCTCGATGATCTCCGTGCCGGACGCGGCGTAATTGCCGAGGGTCTCCATGCCGATGGCCGCCTCAAACGCCCGCATGAACGTATCGGGAAAACGCGCGAAGGTGCGAAACGGCGTTTCGGTGACGATGCCCGCGATCTCCCAATGCCCCGTGATCGTGTCCTTCCCTTTCGAGGCTTCCGACAATCTGCCGTAGACCCCGCCGTAATCCGAACCGCGAATCTCCGCCGCGATCGCTTGTTCATCCTCCGCCGCGCGTCCGTCCGGCATTCCGCGCGGGGGCAAAACGCCCGTCGCGCCCTCGATGGCGCACAGGCCCAATTTCCTGAGATTCGGGATACGGATATCCGGCGCGGCGGCAAGGATATGCGCCAACGTGTGCGCGCCCGCATCCCCGTATTCGCCCGCGTCCGGCAACGCGCCCACGCCGAGACTGTCCAAAACGATCAGGGTCACCCGCTCCGCCGCGCTGCGTCCGTTCGTCATTTCGCATCCTTTCCCATACCCGAGCGCCTTCGCTCGCGTCGAAGCGAGCCGCCCCGCGCCACAAGCTATTCGCTGATCAAGATGGGCGCAAAATTCACGTAGTCCGCCGACGCAAGCAAATATTCCGTCTCGCCGCGTCGGCCCCTCATACCTTTTTTGAACGCGTCCTTGCCGTGCAGATGCCCGTATACCACCTTTGCCGCGCCGAACTCATCGATGAGATCCTTGAAGCCGGACGCCGCGTCGGGCCAAGCCGTGGGCGGATAGTGCAGGCCGACAATGCGCTCCGGCGCGCCCGATCGTTGCGCCGATTCGAGCGCCATGCGCAGACGGATCAATTCCCGCTTATATATCTTCTCATCCGTACTCGCCGCGTAGTTCGCGTCACAGGGCGTCAACCAACCCCGAGAACCGCAGATCACACGGTCGTCCACGACATAGCTGTCGTTTTGGATGAAGATCATGTCCTCATACAGGTTGCGCAACTTGCTGACGGAACCCCACCAGAGGTCATGGTTGCCCCGCAACAGGACCTTCGTGCCGGGCAACGCGTGTATCCACGCGAGATCGGCCAAGGCATCCTCAAATTTCAACGCCCAAGAGATATCGCCCAAGATGAGGACGATGTCGTCCGCATCGACGCTTTCCAGCCAATTCGCGCGGATCTTTTCGTGATGTCGCTCCCATCCGGAGCCGAATATATCCATGGGCTTCTCGGACGCGAAAGAGAGATGCAGATCCCCTATGGCGAATATCCTGCGTCTAAGCATCGTTCCCCCGCCGATCGTCGGAATCCTCAAAATCCGCCTCGATATCGACCGGCAAACCCGTTTCGGAAAGGAGCGGAGATTCCGCGTTCGGCAAGCTCGAAACATCCCGCAATTTGCGCCGGATCGCCCTCGTCCGCGTACCGATGAGCTTATCCAAGTCCGAGTTCGCTTGGTTGATGCGATTCTGCGCGCTGGACAGCACCTTCTCGAAGTTTTCGAACTCCGATTTTACGGCGCCGAGCACGTTCCAGACCTCGCCCGATCGCTTCTGTATGGCCAAGGTCTTGAATCCCATCTGCAGGCTGTTCAGGAGCGCCGCCATGGTGGTCGGTCCCGATATGTTGATCCGATAATCGCGTTGCAACTCCTCGACCAAACCCCTGCGCAGGACCTCAGCGTACAGCCCTTCGAAAGGCAGGAACAGGATGGCAAAATCCGTGGTCTCCGGCGGTTGCACATATTTTTCGTGGATGGTTTTCGCAGATTGCCGGATCGTCCGCTCGAGCCGTTTGCCCGCGGCGTCGATCTCCTCCGCGCCGCCCGACTCGTAGGCGTCCGTCAAGCCGGCGTAGACATCGCCGGGGAACTTGGCGTCGATGGGCAGATAGACGGGTCCGTCCCCGTCACCGGGCAGACGGACGGCGAATTCGACCCTGTCGGCGCTCCCCCGCTTCGTTGCGATGTTCTCTTCATACTGCTCCCTCGGCAATATCTCCTTGAGGATGGCGCCCAACTGTATCTCGCCCAATATGCCGCGCGTCTTCACGTTCGACAGGACCTTCTTCAGATCCCCCACGCCGGAGGCGAGGGCCTGCATCTCGCCAAGCCCTTTGTAGACCTGCTCCAACCGCTCGCCGACCACCTTGAATGACTGTCCTATCCTGTCCTCCAACGTCTTTTGAAGCTTCTCGTCCACCGTCGACCGCATCCGGTCGAGCTGCTTCGTGTTATCGTCCTGCATGGAACGCAGGCGGGTCTCCATCGTGTTGCGGATGTTCTCCAATTTCTGCTCGCTCTGTGTGGATTGCTCGGTGAGTTTCCGGCCTATTTCCGTCCGGATCTCGACCAATTTTTGGCCGGTTTCCGTTCTGGAATCGGTGAGGTTCTGCGCGACTTCCGTCCGCAGATCGAGGGCGCCTCGCGCAAGCTCTCCGCGCAGATCGGCGGCGAGCTTGCCCACCTCGTTTCTCAGATCGACGGCGTATTGCTTGGACGCTTCATGGACGCGCGCAAACCCTTCTTCCGCGACGCGAAGCAACTCGTCCCGCGCGTCGCGCGCATCCTTTTGCATGGCGCCGTGCGCGGCCAATGTATGGGCGAGCGTGATCACGATCGCGACAAGCGCCGCGCCCGATATGATGATCGATATTATGTCCATCCGTTCTTCAATCCGCGCTTCCCTTGTCGTTGTTGTCGTCCTTCTCCGTACGAGTCGAGGCATCCGCGCCGGCGGCCTTCTTTTCCCTGTCATAGAGATAGACGATCTTGCCGTCATCGGATTTTTCGTAATGCTTTTCCCTCGCGATCGGGCGCCGCCCGCCTTCCGCCGATTGACCTTTCCGGCCGCCGGGATTGAGCGAATAATAGATCAGGAGGATCGCCGCGCCCACGACGATCAGTCCCAATAATATAAGTGGCATTTCAGATCCCTCTTTTTCATTTCCTTATTCTTATAAAATAATTTGTCGGGGAATTGGGTTTGCTTCCCGAGATTCCCTTTACTTCAAAATCCGCAAGTTGCATGAGAAATGTCGACAACTGCTTGGACCTCGCGCCCCAAATGGTGGGGTCGAAATCAGGGAAGCGGTTGTGCAACATATCCCCGATGAGGCTGATCTTGATCCAACCGTCATTGTCCTCATCCAAATTTTTAATGGCGTTGCTGATGGCCACGATCACCTTCTTGGGCGCCTGTAAATATTTCCTGTCCGTCCCTTCCTGATCCGCATCCTCACGGGTCGAAGCGGTTTTCTCTCGGTCCCTGTCTGTCTGCCAAGTGTCCGTCGCGCCGCCGGCTGCGGATTTTCCGTTTTTGTGCTCCGCGTGCTTGCCGTTGCCGCCGAGGAATTTAAACGTGGTACAGGCGTTGATGAACGATTCGGCGGTCTTCTCCTCGCCCATGCCGATCACCTCCAACCCCGCTTCGACGATCCGCATGGCAAGCCTCGTGAAATCACTGTCGCTGGAAACGATGCAGATGATCTCTGCGTTCCCCCCATACAGGATATCCATGGCGTTGATGATGAGTACGGAATCCGACGAGTTCTTGCCGTTGGTGTAGCTGA
>JAISGB010000067.1 GCA_031263335.1 Eubacteriales Family XIII. Incertae Sedis bacterium | reverse complement strand
GAAGTCCCGAAATGGGTGCTCCTGCGCCTGAAAGACGGCAAACAGAGCTTTTACGCCGGCAAGAACACGGAATCGCCCTATATCCTACTCGACCGAGCGACCGCCGCCGCGCCCCCTGTGGCGGAAAATGAAGCCGCAGCCCTCTTGGACATCGGCGACGACGTGTTGTGCCTCGAATTCCGGTCCAAGGGCAACGCCATCAGCGCGCAGACGATCGAGATGATCGATATCGCCGTTGAAGAGATGGCGCGCGGGCGCGCGGGCTTAGTCATCGGCAACCAAGGGGCGCATTTTTCGTTCGGCGCGGATCTGTCCCTCATTCTCGAGAAGATCGATCGGAAGGCATGGGATGAACTCGCGGCGGAGGTGACCCTCCTTCAAGACGCCGCGTCGGCGCTCAAATACGCGCCCAAGCCTGTGGTTTCTGCCGCGTTCGGCATGACGCTCGGCGGAGGCGCGGAGATCGCCATGCAGTCCCGGGCAAATGTGTTTTCCGTCGCGACCTGTATGGGACTCGTGGAAACGGGCGTCGGATTGGTCCCCGGCGGCGGCGGTTGCAAGGAAATGCTCGCGGGCATAACCGCCCGCGCAACCGGCGCGAGCAAGGCGGAACTGTTGCCTGCGGTCAAGGAGCTGTGGCGAAACATCGCCGGGGCAAAGGTCAGCGCCAATGCGTTTGACGCGGTAAAGAAGGGGTTCGCGAAGCCGGATACGCGCATTGTCATGAACCCGGATCGGCTGATCGACGAGGCGAAATCCAAGGCGCTCGAGCTGTCGAAGCCGGATTACATGCCGCCCGCAACGCAAGGCGTCCTCGTGTTGGGGGACTTCGGGTACGGTGCGTTGATGATCGAACTCGAAGCGATGCGCGGCGGCGGATTCGTTTCCGAATACGACGCGCACATCGCGCGCAGACTCGCCTACATCCTTACGGGCGGCGACGCCGTCTCCGTAAGTTCCGTCAGCGAGTCCTATCTGCGTGAACTGGAGAAGGAGGTGTTCCTCAGTCTCTGCGGAGAAGAAAAAACGCGCCTACGCATCGAGCATATGTTGAAAACCGGCAAACCGCTGAGAAATTGAAGGAGATGAAAATGAGAAACGCAGTAATCGCGGCATGCGGCAGGTCGGCGATCGGCAAGGCGCCGAAAGGCGCGTTGCGAGACACAAGAAGCGATGATATCGGCGCGACGGTTTTACGCGGCGTATTGGCAAGAGCGAGGGGTTTGAATCCGGAGATGATCGATGATTTCATACTCGGTTGCGCCTTTCCCGAGGCCGAGCAGGGATGCAATGTATCGAAGATCGTATCGTCCCTTGCGGGACTGCCCGCCTGTGTCCCCGCGCAGACCGTCAACAGGTTTTGCGCCTCCGGACTCCAGTCCGTCGCGGCGGCCGCAAACGCGATCATGGCGGGGCAGGCCGACGCGGTGGCGGCGGGAGGCATCGAAAGCATGAGCATGATCCCCATGGGCGGCAATCTGTTCACCGCAAACCCAAGGCTGATGGAAAGCTATCCGGATCCGTATATGGCGATGGGCATAACCGCCGAAAACGTTGCGGAAAAATACGGCGTTACAAGAGAAGCGCAGGACGAGTTCGCGTACGACAGTCACATGAAGGCGGCGGCAGCGCAGAGAAGCGGGCTGTTTGACGCGGAGATCATCCCCGTCGAAGCCGTGCGCGCCGAAATCGGGGCGGACGGAAAACCGATCAAGGAGACCAAGACATTCGTAAAGGATGAGGGCATCAGGGCGACGGTTACGCTCGAAGGGTTGGCCGCGTTAAAGCCGGTATTCAAACGCGACGGCTCCGTCACGGCGGGAAACGCCTCGCAGATGAGCGACGGCGCGGCGATGACCGTACTCATGTCAGAGGACAAAGCAAGAAAACTCGGCGTCAAACCCCTCGCGCGGATACGGAGCTTCAGCGCCGTGGGCGTGGATCCCGCCCTCATGGGGATAGGCCCGGCGGAAGCGATACCGAAGGCGCTGAAGATCGCCGGACTCGACTTAAAGGATATACAGCTCATCGAACTCAACGAGGCGTTCGCCTCCCAGTCTGTCGCCTGTATCAAGGAACTGGGACTGAACCCGAAGATCGTCAACGTCAACGGCGGGGCAATCGCGCTCGGCCATCCGCTCGGCTGTACGGGTTCGTTGCTTTTAACCAAACTGCTGTACGAGATGGAACGCAGGGGAAACCGCTTCGGCTTGGTGAGCATGTGCGTCGGGGGCGGCATGGGCGCTGCGGCCGTATTCGAACGTATGTAACCGCACGGACCCGTCGGTGACGGCGGGAGATCTTGTCCGTGCCCGGGGGCATGACAGCCGCGCGGACGCAAATCGGCGCTCGACTGCAACGGCAGCGGGGAACACCGTTTCGCGTCCGGCTGTCGCGGCCCCGGGGAACAGGACACGTGTCCGGCAAACGATCATTTTACGACAAGAGGGGGTTTGTATGACGACAAGAACGGATGTGACGCCGAACCTTTGCATGGACCAGGCAAGATATGCTGCAAACAAAGAAGCGGTCTACGACTACGACGCGGGAAAGAGATACAGCTTTGCGGAGCTGCACGAACGCGCCGAGCGCGTCGCCGCGTTCCTTACCGAAGAATTACATTTGAAGAAGGGCGACAGGGTCGCGTTTCTGTCCGAAAACGCCATGCCCTTCTTGGACGTATTCTTTTCGGGATACAAAACCGGCGTCATCATGACCTCTTTCAACTGTATGCTCGGCGCGGAAGAAATTCTGCGTACCGTGGAACTCGAAGACCCGTCGGTCATCTTTTTTTCGAACGCGCAACGAGCGCTCGCGGAGCGGTTGCGCGCGGACGCCCGGCGCGAGCGAATCCACATCGCGCTCGCGGAAGGCCCGGGACGGCACGACCATATCTACGACGATGTCGTAAATTACGCGCCGAAGGGAAACGCCGTCTACGATCCGCCCGCCCCCGAAGACGTCCAAATGCTGATCCACACGGGCGGGACGACCGGCGAGCCCAAGTCCGCCATGATGAGCTATCGCGCGATATATTACAACGCGACAAGCGAGATACTGTCATGGCATCTCGGATACGGCGACAGCGCCTTGGTCGTCCTGCCCTTCTTTCATACGGCGGGATGGAATGTGCTCATGTTGCCGATGTTGCTTGCGGGCGGGCGCGTGATCCTCACCGCCTCCTTCGACCCCGAAAAAACGCTCAAGATCTTCCGCGAGGAGCGCCCGACGACGAATATAGGCGTGGAAACGATATACAAAAT
>JAISGB010000004.1 GCA_031263335.1 Eubacteriales Family XIII. Incertae Sedis bacterium | reverse complement strand
GTACTTGAGTACGCGGCGGCTGCGCCTCATTCGCACGCCTTGTCAGTCCCAAAAAATCCTGCGCAAGTCTTGCTTGTCTTTTTTGCGCCTGACTGCGTTGTTGCTCAATCGGCTTGCCTTGCGTACTTGAGTACGCGGCGGCTGCGCCTCATTCGCACGCCTTGTCAGTCCCAAAAAATCCTGCGCAAGTCTTGCTTGTCTTTTTTGCGCCTGACTGCGTTTGGTGCCGGAGACCGGGGTCGAACCGGTATGACCCTTACGGATCGCCGGATTTTAAGTCCGATGCGTCTGCCAATTCCGCCACTCCGGCGCGTTAGCTTCCGGCTCAGTTACCCGAACACGTCAAACAGCAAAATTATTATAACCGCATTCCGCCGGCGTGTCAAGAGGTTTTAATGGAATTTATATCTTAATTTTACAATATTTTGCGGAATCGTCGGGTTCCTGCGTGTTTTGCGCCGGTAAACTGCGGCGGCGTCAACCATAAGGTGCTGGAACGTAGGACAGGGTCGATTTCGCCTCGGTCAGTCGCATGGTCAGTCGCATGGTCAGTCGCTTTAATAATTCGCTTAATAATTTGCTTGACGGCGCATATGAAATAATGTAGAATTTGTTTGTTAAACAACATGAGGGTAGTTTTCCTCAAAAAACATGCTGAAATCGAAGTCGTCGCATACGGAGAACGGGAAAAGAAGCATGAAACAAATTCCTCATATGGGATATTATGTCACGGGGGGGGGTCGTCATTTTTCATAGCGCTCTTTAAGCGTTTTCCGATTCAACTCAAATTCAATAACAATACCGGATCGAATGATAGGCGGTTATGCACGGGATATCTGTGTGCGTATCGTCTTTTTTTTCATGAAGTTTCGCGAGGCGCGCCGGCATAGATTGCGTTGTCCGCACAGGCGTTCGGGCTCTTTTGGGGTTTTGTTGAATTGAGGTAGACATACGATGGCCAAATATATTGTAAAGCGACTCCTTCTGTTGATACCCATTGTGCTCGGCCTCTCATTTATCGTATTGTTGTTATTGGAAATCACTCCGGGCGATCCGGCCAAAATGTTGCTCGGCACGCAGGCGACGCCCGAAAGGATCGCGGAGCTTCGCGCGCAACTGGGGCTTGACGACCCTATCCTTGTACGTTTCGTACATTTCTTGGGGCAGATCTTGCATGGCGACTTTGGCACCTCGTTTATGACGAAGCGGCCGGTCTTTGAAGAGATGATGATGCGTATCCCTTATACGCTGTTGCTCGTCGGCGTCAGTCTGGGCGTCTCCGTACTTTTGGGCATTCCCTTGGGCGTTTACGCGGCGACGCACCATAATACATGGAAGGACAACGGCGCGATGTTTATCTCGTTGTTTTTCGTTTCCATGCCGGTCTTTTGGTTTGCGCTGTTGCTCGTACGATTTTTCGGGGTTGAATTGCGATGGTTGCCGCTGTCGGGAATCGATACGTGGCAGAGTTGGATCTTGCCCATTGTTGCGACATCGCTTGGCTTTGTGGCCACCATTGCCCGGCAAACGCGCTCCAATATGCTTGAAGTGGTCCGTCAGGATTACATCGTGACCGCGAAGGCGAAGGGCCTTCCGCACCAAAAGGTCATCTACCGTCACGCGCTTAAAAACGCCTTGATCCCCGTAATCATGGTCATCGGAAACATGTTCGGGCTGTTGATCGGCGGCGCGCTGATCACAGAGGTTATCTTCGGAATACCCGGTCTGGGCCAATACACGATAGCGGGGCTTACCGGTCGGGATTATCCGGTTATACAGGGCAGCGTATTCATTCTCTCCATCATGTTTTCATTGGTTATTCTGATCGTCGATGTGGTGTTTGCGATAGTCGATCCGCGGATTCGCGCCCAGTCCGGCCGCAAAAATAACAAGAAACGAAAGGTTGGCAACCAAATTGAAGAAGACCCGCAAAAAATCGAAGCTTAAAGACCTGTGGCGTCGGCTCAAAAGGAACAAGCTGGCCGTTGCCGGGTTGGTCGTGTTGATCCTGCTTATCATCATTGCGATAGCCGCCCCGCTGTTGGCGCCTTACTCCTACTCCATGCAGGATTCCAAGGCGTCTTACGCGGCCGCGAGTCCCGACCATTTGCTCGGCACGGATAAACTGGGGCGCGACCTGTTGAGCCGGCTCATCATCGGCGCAAGGGCCTCACTCCAAATGGGAACGATTGCCGTCGCGATTGCGGCGACGATAGGCATTGCGATCGGCGCGACCGCCGGATATTTCGGCGGTTGGACGGACAACATTTGTATGCGCTTTCTGGATATTTACCAGTCCATCCCCATGTTGCTTCTGTGTATTACGCTCGCCGCGATTTTGGGTCCGAGTCTGCAAAACGCCATCATTGCGTTGGGCGTCTGCAGCGTACCCGGCTATGCGAGGCTTATGCGCGCGTCGGTACTTACCGTCCGCGACAAGGAATTCATCGAGTCGGCAAGGGCGGTTAACGCCGGCAATGCCCGGATTATACTCCGGCATGTGGTTCCGAATTCCATGGCGCCCTTGATCGTTGAGATCACGATGGGCGTCGGTTCCTGCATCCTGGCGGGTTCTCTGCTCAGCTTCGTGGGCTTGGGCGTACAGCCGCCGACGCCCGAATGGGGTACGATGATAGCCGAAGGGCGGAACGTCATGCGTGAACACCCGACGTTGGCGTTGTATCCCGGCGTATGCGTTATGCTCAGCGTTTTAGCCTGCAATTTGCTTGGCGACGGACTTCGCGACGCGTTGGATCCGCGCCTCAAGAACTGAGGCCATCAAATGGAAAACAACCGACCGGAACGGGAAAACTTGTTGGAAATACGGGATTTGGCGGTGGAATACCACACCGACGAGGCGGTGATTTATGCCGTCAACCATATTGATCTCACGATCAAGAAAGGGGAGACCATCGGTCTGGTGGGCGAGACGGGCGCCGGGAAAACATCGATCGCGCGAAGCATCCTGCGCATACTCCCCGTGCCGCCGGCGAAGATCATCTCCGGGGAAATCTTTTGCGACGGCGCCGATCTTTTAAAGCTTTCGGAACGGGAGATGCGAAAGATCCGCGGAAACAAAATCGCCATGATATTTCAGGATCCGATGACGGCGTTAAACCCGATCGAGACGGTCGGTTTTCAAATTGCCGAGACAATCAAACAGCATAACAGCATCTCCCATGTCGAGGCGAATAAGCGCGCTTGCGACATGTTGGAGACGGTGGGCATACCGATGGGCCGGTTCAAGGATTTCCCGCACCAATTTTCCGGCGGAATGAAACAGCGCGTGGTGATTGCGATGGCGCTCGCTTGCAATCCGGGGTTGTTGCTTGCGGATGAACCCACTACGGCGCTCGATGTGACGATCCAAGCACAGGTGTTGGAGATGATGCAATCGTTGCGGGAGAAGTTTGAAACGTCGGTCGTCTTGATCACGCATGATTTGGGCGTCGTTTCGGAATTTTGTGACAGCGTGGCCGTTGTGTACGCCGGGGAAATCGTGGAGCGCGGTACGGCGGAGGATATCTTTGACCGCGCAAACCACCCCTATACGTTGGGTTTGTTCGGGTCTCTGCCAAAGCTTGACGCAACCGAGAATCGGCTGAAGCCGATCAAGGGGCTGATGCCCGACCCGACGAATTTGCCCGAAGGCTGTTGGTTTTATGACCGCTGTCCCCGCGCGCGGGCGTGCTGTTCAACATCATCCCCCGGGGAAGTCGAAATTGCGTCCGGGCATACCGTCAAATGTTTTTTCGCACAAGGTGATTGAGATGGCGACATTACTGGAAGTACGGGATCTGAAAAAATATTTCAAGACAAACGGCGGCATGCTTCATGCCGTGGACGGAATAAACTTTTCTCTTGAAGAAGGGAAGACGTTGGGCGTCGTCGGTGAATCCGGGTGCGGCAAATCCACATTGGGCCGTACGATACTGCATCTGTTGGATCCGACGGACGGGCGGATATTTTTTGACGGCAAAGATATAACGAACCCCGGAAGAAGTGAAATGCACAGGCTGCGTGAAGAAATGCAGATCATCTTTCAGGATCCGTATTCCTCCCTTGACCCGCGCAAGTCGGTCAGCGAAGCCATCATGGAACCGCTGAAAATACAAGGCCGTTTGTCCAAAGACGCGATGATCGCGGAGACGCGCATGCTGATGGATACGGTTGGCTTGGCCACCCGCTTTGAGAATACATACCCCCACGAGCTTGACGGCGGACGACGCCAGCGAATCGGAATTGCCCGCGCCCTTTCTCTCACTCCGAAATTCATCGTTTGCGATGAGCCGGTATCGGCGTTGGATGTTTCCATTCAGGCGCAGATCATCAATCTGATGTTGGATTTGCAGGAAGAACGCGGACTTGCTTATATGTTTGTCACCCATGACTTGTCGATCGTCAAATATATATCGGACGACATTATGGTCATGTATCTGGGGCAAATGGTTGAAAAAGCGTCTGCGGATGAGCTGTTCCGCGACACGCGGCACCCGTATACCAAGGCGTTGCTTTCCGCGATACCTGTTCCGGATATCCATAACAAAACCAAGCGCATCCTTTTGCACGGCGAGATCACGTCCCCGATCAATCCGGAACCCGGTTGCCGTTTCATGGCTCGATGCCGGTACGCCGCGGAGGAATGTTCCCAAATGCAAACACTCGAAGAATGCTCGCCCGGACATTTCGTCGCGTGTTGCAGATATAAAGAAATTGAGTGAGCGGAATATCGGGAATAAGGGAGGAAGAATGGAGGCGGAATGGAAGAAAAGATCGATAAAACGGAGAGCAGAGTTATGAAAATGGAGGATGTGAGATGAAAAAAGTTACCTTGAAACCGGTTACACTGATTCTTATCTGCTTGATCTTGATCGTTGCCGCAGCCTGCGGCAGCCCGGCTTCCGACGACACGGGCGATACCTCGGGCGACACCTCGGGCGACTCGGCGGCGAAGGACACCCTCAATATCGGCGTGTTTCTTGACACCGGCACCTTGGATCCCGTATTTATGACGGGCAAAGGCGGCTATTTGAGCGTTCAACGCACCTACTGCGAACCGCTTTGGGATTACGATCTCGAAACCGGCGAACGATTCTGGGTGCTCGCCACCGCCTTTGATCCCGTAGACGGCAGCGATATCCATTACACGATGAAAGTCCGCGAGGGCGTCACGTTCTCAAACGGCAACCCCTTGACCGCCGAGGACATTTTGTTCTCAATCAAGCTGAACGCCGAGGACTCAAGGGCATACCTGAACGTCAAAGTATTTGACGTGGAAAAGACTACCGTAACGGACGACTATACGCTCGACGTATGGTATACGGCGTATGATCCCTCGCAGGAACCCGGAATCGTCCAGATGCAGATCGTCGACGCCGAGAGCTATGACCAAGCGACCTATTCCGACAACCCCGTCGGAACCGGAGCGTACGCCGTTACGGACTATGTCGTAAACAGCCATGTCACCGTTGAGCGTCGCGATGATTACTGGGGCGAGAAACCCGCGGTCAAGACCATCAACTTCAAGTGCATGGGCGAACTGTCTCAGAGGGTCAACGCAATAGAAACCGGGGATGTTGACTTTACGCTTGTCACCACGGCGGACATCGATTATGTAGAATCCCTCGGCACGGCGACAACCGAGGTTTCAAACGTCGGCTCCTCTTTGATCGCGCAGTACAACATGGGAAACACCAGCCCGCTCAACTCGGTCGAGGCTCGCGAGGCCGTATCCTATGCGATCAACCGCCAATCCATCAGTGACATCGCGTACAACGGCTACGCGGACGTCATCAATTGGGGCGCCTCGGAATCCCTTCAGGAAATGCAGGATCGCTATCTGAACATGTCTGAGCTGTATACGGACAGTTATAACATTGAAAAGGCGAAACAGTTGGCGGAGCAGTCGGGTCTCGTCGGAAAGACGCTTCGTATCGTTACGAACGGCGACGCCAACTACATCACGGCTGCGGAAGTCATCCAAAACGGCCTTGAGGAAATCGGCGTCAGCGCGGAAATCATCAACTACGACCAGGCTTCCTACTTCTCCTTCCTGATGTCCGAAAACGAGTATGATATCGCGATCAACACGCCTGTCGCTCCCAGCAATCTGCCTTGCGACATCTTCGGCAACTATCCGGTATTCATTCCACAGGACTGGAACGGCGCCGATCACGACGCCTATATTGAGCTTGCTCAGAAAACAAACGCCACCTATGATCAGGCGACGCGCGAGGATCTGGTATACGACCTTCTGGGGCAGTTCAACGAGCATGTCCTCTGGTACGGTCTGTGCGAAGTCCCGCTCGTGTACGCGTACAACAAGGATCTCAAGAACATCAAGCACACCGTATCCGGGCTTACGCTGTATCAGAACATGGCTTTCTAAGGGCGCGTGTTCATCGCGCAAATATTACAAGCATGAAAAATTGTGTGTCGTTATATAATATGTATAACGACACACAATTAAGGTGAAACGATGCGTTGGGATCCGTCCCAACGCGGAGCACGACATTCGTACAAGGAAGCTGAGGTTGAAACGAAAGGACGCGGAAACAATGATAAAGACCACCCCGATCAAAAGCATGGAAGGCGCCTTCTCCGTTGCGGGCAAGAACGTCGTCGTGACAGGCGGCGCAACGGGCATAGGCTATGGCATTGCGACCGCGTTCGCGCAGTCCGCCGCGCATGTCGCGATTCTCGATATCCGGGACGGCAGGGAGGCCGCCGCCGATATGCGGGGCTATGGCGTCAGGAGCGAGGCGTTCGAGTGCGACATATCGGATATTGAAAGCGTCAAGACGGCGGTTGACGCGGTATACGGGTTCTTTGACCGCGTGGATGTGCTCGTGAACAACGCCGGCGTGGGCGCGACGACGGAATTCCTCGCGGACGAGGAGATGGGCGAGTGGCGCCGGGTCATTGGCATCAATCTGCAAGGCGCCGCGAATATGATCCATACGATAGCGCCGAAGATGAAGGCCGCCGGGCTTGGCGGCGAGATCATCAGCATTTCGTCCGTCGGCGGGCAACGCATACTGAATCTCCAAAACGGACATCATACGCCGTCGTACAGCGTGGCCAAGGCGGGCATCGATCACTTCACGAGATACCTCGCCGCCGACCTCGGCGCGTTCGGCATTCGCGTCAACGCCATCGCGCCGGGTCCGACGCACTCGAATCTCGACGCGGAACTGCCCCCCGCCGCCATAGCAAGCGTCGAGAAAGACCTGCCGACGCATCGCTTTGGCGAACCCATCGAGATTGGCGCGTTGTGCGTGTTCCTCTCGTCGCCCGCCGCCCGGCAGATTACCGGTTGCATATACGCGCATGACGGCGGCCAACTGTGCGTTTCCTGAATTCCGGACGATCATTGCGGATCGTCGCCGGATAAATAAAGAGGGGTTATGTCGATGGATTATACGAATAAAATTTGTTTTATCACCGGAGGAGGCGCCGGCGCCGGATTTGGCCAAGCCCAGATTTTTTCGGAGGCCGGCTGCAGGGTGGTGATCGCCGATGTTCGCAAGGACGCGTTGGACGACGCGATGCGACACTTCCATGAAAGAGGCGCGGAGGTTCATCCTATTTTGTTGGATGTTACCGATCATGAGGCGTATGCCGCCGCTGCCGACGAGACGGAGACCGTCTTCGGCGCTCCGCCTGAAATCGTTATCCAGACCGCCGGCGTCAACGCGTTCGGCCCTGCCGAGGCTTCCGCGTACGATGATTTCGATTGGGTCGTGGGGGTTAACCTGAGAGGCGTATACAACGGGCTTGTCACGTTTGTTCCGCGTATGATCCGGGCGGGAAAGGGCGGTTGGCTTGTCATGGTCGCGTCCCTCGCCGGATTTGGCCCCGACCCTTTGGCCGCGCCCTACAGTTGCTCAAAGGCCGCGATCATCAATCTCGCGACGACCTACCATGAGGCGCTGAAGCCCTATGGCATTAAATCCATGGTGTTTTGCCCCGGCAATATGAACACGCAAATTCACTTGGCGCATAAAACACGTCCTAAAAACCTGTCAAATTCGGGATATTTTCTCAGTGAAGCGTCTGTCGAAATGTACCGCCGACACAATGTGCTCGGCATGGATATCCGCGAGGCCGGACGGCGAACCATGAAGGGCATGGAGGAGGGCGTCGTTATTTGTATCCCCTATGAGGATCGGGAGGATATCATCAAGAACGAGACCCGGCGCATGATCGATTACTGCACGCCGGAGGGTATGATAAGACTTGAGGAGGAAGCCAAGAAAGGCAATCTTCGTTCTTCGGGAACCGAGGAGGAGGCCGATCGCATGAACGCGGCCATTTCCGCCGGTTTGGGCAAGGCCAAGGATGACATCGATTGGGTGGACCCGAATAAAAAACATTCATGATGCAGCCGGAGCGGTTGTCCCTCACCGTTCCTCAAACAAGGCGATCAGCTCGTCGCCCGACAAACCGTCAAACGCGTTGCCGCCCGCCGTGATCACCTTGTCGGCCAATTGAGCCTTGCGCTTTTGCAGATCCATGATCCGTTCCTCGATCGTCTCCGAAAGGATGAGCTTGTAGACCTGTACCTTCTGCGTCTGGCCGATGCGGTGTGTACGATCGGTCGCTTGGTTCTGCACGGAGAGATTCCACCACGGGTCATAGTGGATGACGATATCCGCGCCCGTCAGGTTGAGGCCCGTGCCGCCGGCCTTCAGCGAGATCAGGAAGATGGGGATGTCCCCTTCGTTGAACGATCGCACCGATTCCGCGCGCTCGTGCTTCGGCGTCGCGCCGTCCAAATAATAGTAGCCCACGTTTCGCTTCAGCAACTCCCGTTCGATGATGTGGAGCATGGAGGTGAATTGGGAGAAGAGCAAGATCCGATGGCCTGAGTCGATGCAACTCTCCGTCAATTCCATGCACGCGTCCAATTTTGCGCTCCCGCCCCTGTAGTTCTCGTAGAGCAGGGACGGATCGCAACAGATCTGACGGAGCCTTGTGAGCGCGGCGAGGATCATGATGCGCTGTTGCCCTGCCGAGACCCGTTCGAGTTCCGCCGCGAGTTCCTTTTTCGTCCGCGCGTACATCGCCATGTAGACCTTCCTCTGCTCGCCTTCGAGCGGCGCCGACAGCACGGATTCCGTTTTTTCGGGGAGTTCCTTCAACACCTCGCGCTTGAGCCGGCGAAGGATGAAGGGACGCGCGAGCGCGCGCAGGCGATCGGTCGCCTTTTGGTCGTCTTTCTTGACGATAAGCGTCTCATATTTCTCGCGGAACCGACGGTAACCGTACAGATATCCGGGCATGACGAAATCGAAGATCGACCAGAGTTCTGCGAGATTGTTCTCTATCGGCGTACCCGTGAGCGCGAATTTCGCGCGCGCGTTGATCTTTTTTACCGCTTTCGCGTTCTGCGTCGTTTGGTTCTTGATGAATTGCGCCTCATCCAAGATCGCGAAGTCGAAGGTGATGTCCCTGTATTCCGCGATGTCCCCGCGCAGTTGCCCGTAGCTCGTGATCACGAGATCGACCTCGGAGAAGCTGCCGATCGCGCGGATGCGGCCGGCCTTCATGCCGGTGAGCGCGCAGACGCGCAGACCCGGTGTGAAGCGTTTCGCCTCGCTCTCCCAATTCAGCACGACCGAGGCCGGACAGACGACGATGGAGAGGCCCGAACCCGCCTCGCTTCGCCGCGATTCAAGGAGGGCGAGCACCTCCACGGTCTTGCCGAGTCCCATATCGTCGGCCAGAATCCCTCCGAATCCGAGGTTTTCGAGCGTACGCAACCAACGGTAGCCGGTCTGTTGATAGTTGCGGAGGGTCGTCCGAAGCGCCGGCGGCGCCTCGAAGTCCGCGTCGTCCACATCGCGGAGCCTGCGGATGACGCTGCGAAAGGATTCGTCGCGCTCGTAACGGAGTTCTTCATTTTGCTTCATAAGCGCGTCCACGTACATCGCGCGGTTCACATCCATCTCGATGCGACCGCTCGCAATCTGTTCCTCGCTCAGGTCGAGCGCGTCCGAAAGCTCGGAGAGCGTCCCGAGCGATTCGTTCCCCTCGAGGGGGAAGAAGGAACCGTCCTTCAGCCGTTTGTATTTCTTTGCTCTGCGGTAATGCGCGATCACATCGGCGAGTTCTTCGATGTCGAGGCCGCCGAGATCGATGTTCATCGTCAACAGCCGCCCATCCACCTTTACGCCGACGCCCATATTGAACACGGGGCGAATCTTGAATTTTTCGAAGTCGTCGGAGGTATACACCTCTGCGCACCGATGGATCTCGTCGAGTCCTTCCGTGAGCAACTCATAGATGCGGTCGTCGTCCGTGAGCAATCGTTCGCCGGGTTCCTCGGACGGCAGATCCATGTATTTCTTGAGCACGCGTTCGGCTAAAAGCTCGCGCTCAAGATCGAAGTCACGGCCGATAAATTTTTTTCCGAACGCGGGGAACGAATCCCGTCCGTACGAGAATTCCATACGCGCGCGGATCGCCCCATCGGTTGTTATGTCCAACCAAACCTTTGTGACGAGTTCCGCCGGGCGTACGTGCGTCGCGTCTTCGTCCGCGACGATGTCCAAGTATCGTTCGAGCCGGTTGAGCACCATGCCGTGGAGCGCGGACGCGTCCTCCTTGGTGAAGAACAGCCCCACGGATCCGTGGCCGCGGAGTATCCGCAGGAAATCGCAACAATCATTCGCATAGTCCTCCGAACAGATATAGAGTTCGTTTTCGCGCAACACATACGCGTATCGCAATCCGCGCAGGATCAGGATGTCGTCCGCGATGCGTAGGCAGATCCCCTTGTTTTTCGCCGTGAGCGAGACGCGCGCCTTGCAGTCCGAGCGCACGATCCGAAGTGTTGATTTGTCGTCCGATCTGCGTCGCCCGTGCAATTCCTTCAGGCAGAGGATCTCGTCGTCCCGATAGGCTTCAAAGAACGCGTCGATCGCGCCTCCCGTCATGTCGATCGATTTCTTTTCTTTTGTCGAACGGTAATAATAGTCTCCGGCGTTTGCGTAATCCACGATGAGTTTTGCGAGCGCGGCGCTGCTTTCGTCGAACCGATCCGCGCCGAGGCGGAAATCGCTCTTGCCGAAGGTCATCGTCGTTTTGTTCAGGATGTTGCGCCCGAATTCACCGAGATTGCGCACGTTATACAGCCGATCCGTCCCGACGCGGAATGTCAGATAAGCCCCTTCGCCGGCATCGCAGACGAAGGTCGGCTCAAGGCGCAACGGTTCCCAATCTTGCGAGCCGGCGGTTTTTTCGAAAATTTCGGACGCGAACATCCGGATCAGATCGATCGAGTCTCGGTCGGACAGGACGGGCGGCGAAAGCGGCGGCGCGGCCTTCGGGGGTGTGGCGATGCGCCCGGCGCGCTTCGGGGCGGTCTTCTTCCCGCCGGGTTTCGCGAGTCCGAGAAACGATCCGCCCTGTACCTGCATGAGCGCGCCCACGAGATGCTCGCACAAACCCGGGTTTTTTTGGGACGCGCGACAGGTACAATCGGTTCGCTCCTTGTCGAGATCCTCGCGATCCTCCGTATAGGTCAGACGGAAATCATAGATTGCGCCGTCGTCTTCCCGTACGCAACCGAAGTAGCGCCCGCCGTCGTCGTCCTCATAGGCTATCTCGATGCGCCCGTTGAGATAGCAGGCCATTCCTTGTGTGATGGCCGTCGGCTCGGCCAGTTCACGCAACTTTCCGATCATGATCGTCATAAACAATTCCTCTCGGGTTTCCCCGCAACAACATATATGATAACACAAGGGGAAACAAACGTCATGTCCGTCTTGGCGGATCGTCGGCGTCGGATTGCGTCCGCGTTCCCGATCGGACGACCGCGAATCGCGGGACGCGCGGCAGGGCGGATCGCGGGAATTACGGCAGGGCGCCGGGACGGCAGGGCGAGGGCGGCAAAAATCTTGATGACAAAACGGCGTTGCGTGTGATAGAATACTTTTACACGGCGATGAACGGCCGGCGAAACCGGAACATGGACTATGGAATATGCTAACGTGGCTCAATGGCAGAGCAGCGCATTCGTAATGCGCAGGTTGTGGGTTCGATTCCCACCGTTAGCTCCAAAACCCCGAAATTTTAACGTTTCGGGGTTTTTATGTTTTGACCAACCTCAATATTTCGGCGCGTCCTCGTTGGGGATTCGTTTTCCCAACACGATGAGCCGGCCGCTGTCGTCTTCCCCCTCACAGGTGGAGAGCAGGATGATCTCATCTCCGTAGGAGACCGGGACGCCGGCGTCGAATGTTTGCCGTCGCCGCGCTTCGTCGATAAATCCGTCAAAGTCCGCCTCGTCGGCAAAATCCGCGTAATCGTAATATCGATATTCCGAGGCTTCCCCCGTGTTTACCGACGTCTTGCAGACGGCGAAGATCAGATAACTGCGCCGTTCGCTCAGCGTATCGAAGCGGAGGTAACGGTGTTCGTCATAGAAATCGGGATCGGACAGCTTGGAGAGGGTTCCGAACATGGAACCGTTTTTCATCTTATGTCCATAAATAATGGTGACGTCGCTCGGTTTCGTGATATCGTCGATCGCGGAAGCGAAGAGCGTCCCCGCCCTGCTGTACTCCCTTTCAAAGTTTCGGTGGAGGTAGTATTCGGGATCGTCCGGCGTCTGCGTGACGGGATAGTCGATATCCATGCCCCGGACGCGGAGCCAACCGACGAAGTCGCCGTTGCGCTCGAAAAGCGCGCGATACCGCTCCGACGCGTTCGCGTAGGTGTCGGGATCCCCCTCGGCGTGACCCGTGGGGAGGTGTCTGAGTTCGGCAACGTCCTGCTCGGCCCCGTGTCCCTTGGACAGGTAATCGATGATAACGTACGCCGATACCGCGAACACGATGGCGCACACGATGA
>JAISGB010000260.1 GCA_031263335.1 Eubacteriales Family XIII. Incertae Sedis bacterium | reverse complement strand
CCGGCATGATCGCGTGGCTCATGCTGAACAGATAACTCTCTTTTTTGACGCGCGCCTCTTCTTTTTTGATGCGCGCCGCCTCCTTGTGGTCGATCTCCGATCTGCGTTTCCTCGGCGCCGCCTTGGAACGTTGCGACGCCTCGACCGCGGTCGCACCCTTTTTTCGTTTTTTCTTTGCCATTTCCGCTTTCCCGATCTTGGTAACGATTGTCGGAGCAATACCGATCTCAACTACAAGTCCGAAGAAATTGTAACACGCCCGCGCGCGGCAATCAACCCGGACGGAATTCGGTCCGCCGTTCGGACCTTCCGAACATGCCGCAAAACGATCGTGGAACCGGGGGCGCCGTCCTTGTGTTATACTGATTCCATGTACTTGTAACTTTACGCGAAAACCCGATCGGGTCGCCATGCTACGCTGTACATAAGCCATAGGGGAGTCGAACCCCGTGCTTAAATCCGGGGACGCGGTTCGGATCGGAGGAGTCGAAAATGAAAAGATTGTTCGCTTTGTTGCTATCCCTCATATTGTGCCTGTCCGGATGCGCGGCGGTTCCCGAAACGCCGGTCGACGCTTCTTCCGAGGCGCCCGAGACGCCGGCGCCCAAACCCGATCCTACGACTTCCTCCGCCGCCGCGGACTATATGGAAGGCAGGCTGAAAGAATATGACGATACGCTGTACGTCTACAAGGATTTCGCGGACGGCGCAAACCACTATACACAGAAAGCTTGGATGGGCGACGATTATGACGACATCCCTGCGATGGGTGAAGACGCCGAAGGATATGACGGCATCTCGGGTATCGTCTGCGAGATCGACCTGTCGAAGCATGGATGGGGCGGATATATGTTCCTCAACGGCATTCTGCCCGAAGGCCGGACCGAGCCGCTGTCGGACTTCGGTGAACACGATGCGGGACTCGATCTGACCGGCGCCGCCGCCCTGACCTTTTACGCCAAGGGCGAAACCGGCGACGAGCGCGTCGAGTTCTTTATGGGCGGCTTGGGCGTCGGCGAGAGCGGCGTTGCCCCATACGCGGACACCGGCGAGATAACGCTCGGATATGTCACGCTCTCCAAAACGTGGGAGCGTTTTGAGATACCCTTGGACGGATTGGATTTGACCCGCATCGGCTGTGGGTTCGGTTGGGTGACGAACGATTCGAACAATCCCGACGTACAGGCGGTGCGGTTTTATGTGGACGAGATCCGTTATGAGTTTGCCGAAGATAACATCACGCCCCTGTTCTTGCAAAGCTACGCATCCGTGAAGCCGGGCAGCGACGACGCCGTGATCAACAACTTCGCCTATCTCTACGATCAGTGCGCGGCGGCCATGGCGCTCTCCTACGCCGGCAAGCATGAGGACGCCCGCCGGATCGCGGACGCCATCGTCTACGCGTCGGAACACGACCGATACTATACGGACGGCAGACTGCGCAACGCCTACATGAGCGGAAATCCGAAGAGCTTTCCCGGTTGGTTTTCCGCGCGGGGAGAGGAATTCGCGCGGATGCCCGGATTTTATGACACCGCCGCCGGGGCTTGGTTCGAAGACGCGTACGCCGCTTCCGCCGGATCGACGGGCAACTTGGCGTGGAGCATACTCGCCCTATGCGAAGTCTATTCCAACGCGCCCGAACGCGAGGACTATTTGGACGCCGCTGCGCGGATCGCGGATTTCGTGCTGACCCTGCGAGGCGCGCATGACGGCTTTGCCGGCGGATACGAAGGTTGGGAAGGCAGTGAAGCCAAGGCAAGCTACCTTTCGGTCGAGCACAACACCGATCTGATCGCGGCCTTCGGCCGATTGCACGAACTCACGGGGAAGCGGGAATACGCCGACGCTTCGGCAAGCGCGAAGGCGTTCGTCCTCTCCATGTACGATGAGGAACAGGGGTGCTTTTACACAGGGACCGCGGACGACGGCGTGACCGCCAACAAGGAGGTCATCCCGCTCGACTGCCAGACATGGACGCTTCTGGCCTTGGGCGATGCATTCAAGGACGGCGACAAGGCGCTCCGCTTCGTCGAAGAGAACATGGCGGTGGGCGAAGGCTACGATTTCAACACGGACAAGGACGGCGTCTGGTTCGAAGGTACGGCGCAGGTCGCGCTGGCGTATCTGTATGCCGGGAACGAGGCGAAGTATCGTGAAATTCTGGACGCGCTGAACGCAAACAGCCTGCCCGACGGCAGCATCACCGCCGCCGACAGGGACGGCGTCACCACCGGGTTCACGGTCAGCGGGACGGACATCCCTTGGAATTACGGCAAGCGCGTCCATGTGGGCGCCACAGCTTGGTTGGCCTTCGCGCAGATGGGCAGAAACCCGTTTGCGTACTGATGGGGCGGGAGGCGGCGCGTATGGCGAAAACACGACTGCTGTTTGTCTGTTCGGGCAATATGGACAGAAGCCCGACAGCGGAACAGATCTATCTGACGCATCCGCGCCTTGCGGTCAAATCGGCGGGGACGCGCCCCTACGCGAATATGCCGATTTCCGCCGATATACTCACATGGGCCGACGCCGTCGCCGTGATGGAGTCCTGCCACGAGCGCCATATACGCGCGCATTATGCCGACAAGGTCAAAGACAAGCCGATCTTCCGTCTGGACATTCGCGACGACTACCGTCGCATGGAAGACGCCCTTATCGCGGCCATCCTTGAGAAGATGGAACCCGTCCTCGAACTGTTGGAAAGACTCAGGTTGCTCAAGGAGGACATTGACCGTATCCGAGATTGCCTGTCGGACGCGGCATTCCATGACGCCTATGATTTCGCGACGGATGTCCGCACACGTATGGACGCGCGGGGGCTTTCCGCAAACGCCCTCGCGGCGCGTTGCCTGATCTCCCATCCCGCCGTGGGCAAATGGCTCAACGGGACGGCGCGCCCCCACGGCAAGGATCGAATGAAGGACCTGGGCATGGCGCTCGGAATGGACGAGACGGATTTAAACGATTTTCTTCTGAAAAACGGGTATATGGGGCTGAACGCCGGGAACCCGTGGGACGCCGTCTGCAAGCGCGTTTTATGGGAACACGCCGGGGAGGAGGAGGTCGTGCGCCTGTACCGCGCCGCAATCGAGAGACACAGGATCGGTTCGATCCCGTTGCCTCGAAACAGGATACCGCCGGAAACCGCGCTTCTCTCGGAGCGCTTGAAAGCGATCGATACGGACGCCGGATTCGACACATGGCTTGAAAAGCATGCGTCGCATTTTGACGCGACGGACAAGACGGTATTGCCCGGGCGCGACCTGACGCGCTTCATCCTTTTGCATGTGGGCCACTCGTCGGTAAACGACATGTACATCGCCGGAGAACTGCCCAAGTCGGTGCGCCGGCTGCTCTATCCGCTTCGAAGCGGCGACAGGGACTGCGCGTTGCGCGGTCTGCGCGAGAAGCTGATCCTGTTCGGGCTTTATATGGGCATGACGGACGCCGACATCGACCGTATGCTCGGCTGCGCGCGGCTCATGCCCCTCACGAACCGGGCCAAGGAGACGGGCGGAAGCCCAAAACCGACAAGCAAGACGGACGCCGCGCTCGTCGCCGTCACGCGCCGCGCGCATGAGCGGTGCCCGTATTACGAATACGAATGCGTCCAAAGGGTGAAGGACAATATCGTACACATCATGGCCGCCGCCGCGATCCGCGATGAGAAATCGTTGCCCGCGTACGACGCGTTGCGGACGGAATACCTCGGGCGGCTTCGCGGACTCAGGAACCCGTATGGGACGCCCGACCGCGAAGACGACGAGGAATTCGAGGACTTATATGCGGATCATCTGTCGAACTATGTGCGGGACGCGCTTCGTCTGCTCGTCTGTTATGGGGATCTCACGGAGACTGAGATCGCCCCGTACGTAAAACACGCGGCAAACGCGACGCCGGCGTCCTGAAATTTTGAGGAGACGCGCGGGCGCGCGGGCGCCGGCCTTGGACCGAAATATAGCCGAACAAAGGAGCATAGGGGACATGCGAGAAACAATCACATTGAAGGTAACCAAGGGACGTTTACGGGGGACGGAGTTCGTCTTTGACCGCAACCTATGCGTCTTTGCCGGGCGCAGGAACGACTGCGCCGTCATGTTGCCGGACAGCAGGGTTTCCCGGCGCCATTGCGCGCTCGACATCAGTCCGCCCTATGTCCTCGTGCGCGACCTTTCCAGCCTGAACGGCACATGGCTGAACGGGACGCTGATCGGAGGGCGGAACAAAGAGCCGAACGCGGGCATTCATGTGATGTCGGACGCGGAGTACGGGTTTGTCCCCTTGAAGGACGGCGACCGCTTGGGCGTCGGCCCCGAATGCGAACTCACCTTTTTCTCGTCCGTCCGAGACATCATGGAAGATCGGGTGATAGACGGGTACAGGGGGATCGAACTCCTCGGACGGAGCGGCATGGGAGAGGTATGGCGCGCGCGCAATGAGCAAACGGGCGAGGAATTCGCGTTCAAATTCATGAGTATGCGCGGAATCCCGGCAGAGACGAGCAAGCTGTATTTTTTGGCGGAAGCGATCCTCTCCGGCGAATTGAAGCATCCGCATATCGTTCGGCGGGTCGCCTTCGGCGAATGGGAAACGTGGTACTATGTCGCCCAAGAGCTTTGCGCGGGAGGCAATGTGAACGACCTCATGCGACGTTCCGGCGGCAGATTGTCCGAGGAGACGGCGACGCATATCATCCTTCAGACGCTTGACGCGCTCGACTTTGCCCATCACGCCGAGTTTGTAAGCGCGAACGGGACGATCGAGACGGGGTTTATCCACCGGAATATCCAGCCGGAGAACATCCTGCTGACGGACGCTTCCGATATGCCGGAGGTAAAGATCAGCGACTTCGGACTCTCCAAGCTGTATGAACTGACCGACAAGATCAAGACGGAGAACCTGATCGATCCGACCGGGACGGGGGAGTTCGCGGGGACGGCCGCGTTTACCCCGCGCGTCCAGATCAAATATTACAAGCACGCGGGACCGGAGGCGGACGTATGGGCCGCCGCCGCCACCTATTACTATATGCTGACCGGCCTGCCCCCCAAGGACTTGAGCTATGCCGACAAATGGAGGCTGGCGCTGATCGAGGACGCCATCCCCATCCGAAAGCGGAACCCCGATCTGCCCCAAAAGCTCGCGAAGGTCATCGACGCCGCGCTCGTCGAGGATCCGAAGATCGGTTGCCAAAGCGCGCGCGAATTCAAGGAGAGGATAGAGGGCGCGCTATGAACCGGAACGATCTGTTTTCCGATGAAACGGACTGTGACGAGACCGTTTATGACGCGGCGCATCCCCTGCCGCCCGACACGAAACCGGATCGGGAACCGCCGCGCCGAAATACGCCGATTCGCGTCGGAGACCGCATTTTGGATATCTACGAGGTGAAAGGCGACCCCATCGAATCAACGATGGGACGTATCATCCCTGTGCGCCATACGGAATGGGGCATCGATCTGGCGATCAAACAGCCGCACGCGGATATGTTCCGCACAGAGGAGGAAAAGCATTGGTTCGTGTCCGAGGCGGAGACCCGGATAAACCTCGATCTGCATCCCCATATCGTATCCTGCTGCTATGTGCGCGACATCGACGGCCTGCCTTCGCTCTTTTCGGAGTGGATGGACGGCGGCAACCTGAAAGAACGGATCGCGCGGATGTACAGGGATCCGGGAAACGAGGATTCGAGCCAAAGGCGGATCCTTGAAAACATCTTGGACATCTCCGTACAAACGGCGCGCGGCCTTGTCTATGCGCACGAAAACGGTGTGATTCACCGCGACATCAAGCCGAGCAACATTCTGCTCACGACGGACGGCGATGTGAAGATCGCGGATTTCGGAATCGCGGCGTCCTTTGCGCAGGGCGACGCGGGCGCGGACGGCAGAGGATTTATCGGCACAAGGGCCTACTGCTCTCCCGAACAGATCGCCGGGCAACCCGCGACGAAGCAGATGGACATCTACAGCTTCGCGGTCAGCGTTCTGGAGATGTTCATGGGCGCCATCCCTTGGCGGGCAAGCGCCGCAGCGAGCGTCGGGCTTGAAAGCTATCTTGCAAACGACCTGCGCGTCATGATGCCGGATATATTGAAGGACCTTCTGCGCGATTGCCTGAACGAAGCGCCGCGGAAGCGTCCGCGCAATTTTTCGGAGGTTGAAAGCCGTCTGCTTGAAGCCTACCGGCAAACAATCGGCGCCCCCTATCCCCGCGAAACACCGGAGGCCGCCTCGAATACGGCGGACAATCTGAACAATCGGGCGCTGTCCTATTTGGATTTGGGGAAGCCGCGTGAAGCGGAGAAATGTTGGGAAAGCGCGTTGGAGATCGATCCCGTCCACTTGGACGCAACGTACAATTCCCTGTTGCATCTGTGGAGGCAGGGAAAGGCGGACGATCTTGCGGCAATCACGCGCATCGAAAACACGCCGGACTGCGACCGAAAGTACTTTCTTTTGGTGCAATTTCACGCGGAACGCGGCGATTACAAGGCGGCGAAGGCGGCGTTTGAAAAGGCCGCGGCAAAGAACGATCTGCCCGGCCTCGAAGCCTTGGAGCGTCTCATGAAGGACGAATACGGCGAAGCGCAGTTCTGCCGGACGATCGGGCTGCGATATCGTTGGGAGGAAGATCGGGACGCGAACGCCCCTATCCGGACCTGCTTCGGCATAAACAAAGACATCCTGTGGTTGGGCGTGAGCGACGGCGCCATCGAAGCGGAACGCGACTTTTTTTTCGACATGGACTGCGACGACAACGTTGAGGATGAGGATGCGGATGAAGATGAAGTTGAGGACGAGGACGAGGATGAAGATGAGGATGACTTCGACCCGGACCGGGACAGGGACGTCACAAGGCTCTCCGGACACGATGCGGCCGTAACCGCCCTCTGCTTCAGCGCGGACGGCGCGCTCGCCTTTTCAAGGGACGAGGGGCGAACCGGCATACTTTGGGACGCGCGGGAGATGAAGGAAATCCGAAGGTTCCGCGTCCTCCGAAAGCAATCCGAATACACCCGGGAGAGCGCAGGATTCGGCGCGAGCGGCGGCCGGTATGTATACGTCGCAAGCGGCGGTCAAACGCTCGAGCGGATCGACCCGGAAGGACACGGTCGGACCCGTGTGAAAATCGGAGGGAAAGACGACTATTATTGGGCAACCTTCTCGCCGGGCGGTCGTTACGCCGCGTTTTACGGGAAAAAAGGATGTATCTTGTACGATTTGGCTGAAATGCGGCCGATTCGTTCTCTCGGCGCCGCCGGCGAGTTTATGAGGATCGCCTGTTTCTCGCCGGACGGATTGCGGCTTTTGGGCGCGGGCGCGGATCATGTCATACGGCTTTGGGACGTGCAAACGGGCGCGTGTGTGAGAGAATTCCCCGGACATGAGTCCCCCGTTTTCGCGCTTGCTTTCATCGGAGACGGAACCAAGGCTTGGTCGGTCGGCCGGCTTTTCGGCAGTTGGCGTCACAGGGTGGACAAACTCTGGGATTTGGCCGGCGGATACCGCGTCTCCTGCGTAACGCGATTGGGTCCGTTCGATTATATGCCGGAGGAAATCATCGGCGTACCCGGCAGGGACGCCATCCTTGAGCGTTATGATTGGAGAAGCACCGAAACCATTGCCGAACGAGTATTCCGTCCCGAAGCGTCCTATCGCGCGAGCCTGTCCCTGAGCCGCATCGAGAGCTTGGCGCATCGACTGTCCGATGAACGCGCCTTCGCCGCGCTCATCGAACAAGCGGACGCGGCCCGCGTGTCGGGTGATATGGCGACAGCGGCGGACTGCCTGAACCAAGCGTCCGGGATGCCCGCGTTTGGGGACGAGAGGCTTTCCGCAATCAGGGCTGCGGTGTCCGCGCGTTGCGCGTGTACCGGCATTCGCTCGATATCCTTGGCCGGCGTTTTGCCGGGGAACGGGGCGGACACGGTGGCATTCTGCGGCGATACGGACCGGTTGCTCTCAGGCGACATGTGGCGGCATAGGCTTCGCGTTCCTCGACTCCATTCCGGGCGTACCGCCGGAAACCCCACAACGATTTGGGATGTCCGGACGAGGCGGCCGCGATACGAATTGCCGCCGCAGATCCGTTTGACGCGCGGCAATCCGCTCAGTCCGGACGGGAACCATCTGCTTGTCTCACGTTACGACAAGGAGAACGCCATCCTGCTCATCGAAACGGATTCAGGCAACTGCATCAAACGATACCGCGGCGCGGGCATCATCCGGTCCTTGAACTTTTGCCCCGACGCGCGGCGTTTCATCTATACGACCGACATAGCCGGATATCTGTGCGATATCTCTACCGGGGAGACGCTCAGTCGTTTCAATCCCGGCCGGGATGTCCCGGATGCGCGTTTGAACCCGGCCTACGCCGTTTTGAAATCGAAAATCGGAGGGGAAGGCAAGATCCGGCATATGGATTTCGGACATGACGGGAAACGCCTTTTGATCGGCGTTGAGAACCGTATCAGCTTCTACGACATCCCTTCGCTCGAGCAGGTGAACACATTGACCTGCAACGGCATCGTCAATCATTTTTCAATGAACGCCGACGGTTCCCTGCTCGCGGTCAGCGCCACCGGCATCGAGTTATGGTCTGTCATCTATGATTACGGGCCTCCCGATTGAATCAAGCGGAAGGTACTCCAATCTATTCTCACCCGGAATAAAAAGCCGGATATTTTGGAATTGGTCACAAGACGGAGAGTAATTATAATGAAATCAGTCGACCGGTCGCAATATCGCTGTTTTCCGCAAAGGAGTGAGAAGAGATGTTGGATTTTGAATTTTACGCGCCCACGAGGATCCTGTTCGGAAGGGAAGCCATGGATAGGTTGCCGCAGATGCTCGAGACATGCGGCGCGACGAAGGTGCTGTTGGCGCACTACGGAGCGGCGAGTCCCAAGGCGCCCGTAGCGGACGCGATCGCCGTGTTGGAGAAGGCAAGCATTCCCTACATCGAATTCACGGGCATCCAACCCAATCCGTTGCTTTCCCGCGCGCTTGAAGGGATTGAACTGTGCAAAAAAGAACAGGTGGATTTCATCCTTTCCGTCGGCGGCGCCAGCGTCATCGATACCTGTAAAGCCATTGCGGCGGGCGTCAAATTGCGGGAAGATGAGGATATCTGGGAGGATTATTACTTCCCGAAAATCCGCTTCGGCGGAGAGGCGCTCAGCATCGGCGTCGTCCTGACGATCCCGGCGGCGGGCAGCGAAGCCTCCTTTGGCAGTTGCATCACCGAAGACAGCACGATGCAGAAGCGGTATACGGGCGGCGAATGCCTGTTGCCGAAATTTGCCGTACTCAATCCCGTCTATACGACCACCCTGCCCCCGTACCAAACGGCCTGCGGGGCCATCGATATCCTCGCGCATCTGCTCGAACGTTACTTTGTAAATTTCCCGAATGTGGACCTGTCGGATCGCATGATCGAAGCCTGTGCGAGAACCATCCTGATCAACGCCCCCGGCGTCCTGCGGAATCCGGACGACTGCGCGGCGAGGGGTGAAATCATGTGGGCCGGCTCGATCGCGCACAACAAGATCCTCGAGATGGGGAGGACGCACGGGGATTGGGCCAGCCACGACATCGGGCATGAACTCTCGGGAGCGTATGATATGGCGCACGGCGCCTCATTGGCGGTCATTCTCCCTTCCTATATTCGTTATGTATATAAGTATAATATTCCCCGGTTTATGCAATGCGCAAACCGCATATTCGACGTCGATATCGCATATGATCGGCCCGATGACGTCATCGAGGAGATGATCCGGCGCTTGGAGCGTTTTTGTGAGGATCTCGGGGTTCCGACCAAGCTGAAAGGCTATGACATCGACGACGCCCGCTTCGAAGAGATGGCCGCAAAAGCCTTGGACGGCCGGAAGCACGTCGGCACGGGATGGGGGATACATCTGCTCGGAAAAGCGGATGTGATCGAGGTGTTCAAGCTGTCCTTACAGTAACGGCGCCCGTTCACGACTTCCTTTTCAGCGACAACAAAACGCCGATCACGCACAGGACCGCCAACGCGCAAAACGCCGCGCGCATACAACGTACGATCTGTTCCGGCGGCACTTCCGCAATCGGCGTCGCGGCGAACATGAGATTCATGATGATCGTGATGATCGCCATGCCGATCACATGCCCCGACGACCGCATCGTGCTGAGAACAGAGGAGGCCATGCTGTAATAATCGGCGGAAACGCTCGACATGATCGCGTTTGTATTGGGCGACGCGAAGAAACCGTAACCGACGCCGGCGACCACAAGCGCGAAAACAATATACGCAATCGGGGAATCGATGTTCACAAACCCGCACAGACACAGCGAAGCCGCGCACAATCCCATCCCGATCGAGGCCAAGCGGCACGGCAAAAATCGATCGGAAAGGCTTCCCGAGACGATGGACAGCGCAATCTGCAAAACCGGTTGGCAGATCAGGATCAGCCCGGTGATATCCGAAGGATAGCCGCGCACTGTCTGCAGATAGATGGACAGCAAGTAAGATACGGCGCCCATCGCGGCATAGTTGCACAGCGCCGCGATATTGGAAAGGGTGAAGGCCGTGTTGCTCCGAAGCAGCTCGATATCCAAGATCGGGTTTTTCGCCCGCATCTCATGCCTTGCGAAGAATCCCGCGCAGACAAACCCGCAACCGAGAATGATATAGGACGCGATCGTCCGCGTGATCGTCGTAAGCCCATACATGACGAGCAGGATCGTGACGACGAACAACAGGATGCTGCCGAAACCGATCCCTTCCCGTATTTTCTCGGACGGCCTTCCCTGCTTCGGAAGCCGAAACACCGAAAGGACAAACGAAACGACCGATATCGCGGCCGTACACGCAAAGATGCTCCTCCATCCCAAACCGTGCGTCAAAAATCCTCCGACGATCGGCCCGACGGACATCCCCGCGTAAACGCAAGCCGCCTGAAACCCGAGTACGCGGCCCCGACCGTCGTCTCGGTACGCATCGATCAGGATCGGCGTATTCGTGGCAAAGATCATCGCGCACCCGATGCCCTGAAGGATCCGCAAGGCGATAAGGAAATCGAGCGACGGCGCAAAAACAGCCGAAACATTCGCGACCATGAACGCCAAAATCCCGACATTGAGGATCCCGTGTTTGCCCCGTATCCGCGCGAGCTTTCCGAACGGAATCGCAAGCGCAAGCGTACACAGCGTAAAAGCGATGAGAATCCAATTCAGCGACGCGGCCGAGCCGTGAAATTCCTCTCCGATGATCGGGATTGCGATATTGAGCGAACTCAGCGAAAAGGAAGTGAGGAAACTTGTGATCAGCACGATCGTCAGGGTCGTCCGCTTGGATTCTTTCCGCATCGTCTTTTGCGTCCGTTTCACGCTCACGTTGTTTCGGAAACAATCGATCCGTCCGCAAGCAATTTTGCGATCCGGGCGGCCATCTCCGCCCGCCGGCCTTTCAGACGCGCGCGTCCGCAATATTTTTCCGCTTCGCGCAGATGGGC
>JAISGB010000259.1 GCA_031263335.1 Eubacteriales Family XIII. Incertae Sedis bacterium | reverse complement strand
TTGCGCAGGAACTTGATCCCGTCCATGCGCGGCATCTCCACGTCCAAGGTGACCACATCCGGCCTGAGCGCGAGGATCTTATCCTTCGCGTCGAAAGGGTCGACCGCGATGCCGATGATCTCGATATCGGGAAACCGACGCAACCCTTTCTGCAATATCTCCCGAAAGAGCAAAGAATCGTCTACGATCAATACCTTTATTTTATCCATCGACCGCCCTTTGATCCAAAGCGGCCGAATCCGTCTCGGATATCCGCTCAACCATCTCCATCTCGTCATGCTTCAGCAACTTTTCGACATTCAGGAGCAATTGAACCGAATCCCCGACCTGGCCGATCCCCTCGATGTACCGGTTCTCAAACCCCAATCTGTTCTCGGGGGGCGGCGCGATCTTATCCTCCTCGATGGTAAGGACGTCGTCGACCCGATCCACGATGAGTCCCACCGACACGGCGTTGACATCGACGACCACGATGCAGGTCCGCTCGTCATAGGGAATCCCCACCCGGCCGAATTTGAGGCGCACGTCGATGAGGGGGACGATCTTCCCGCGCAGATTGATGATGCCCTTTATGTAATCGGGCGTCTCCGGCACCTTCGTAATGGGTTGGATGCCGATGATCTCCGTCACAAACTGAATGGGGACGCCGTATACGTTTTCCTCGAGCGTGAAGGTCAGATAGCGCCCATTCTGCGTATCTTCCTCTTCGTAATCGCCCTCATCATATAACTCTGCCATAGTTCCTCTCCGTTGAACCGTTCCGGTTCCGAATCCCGCGCAACAACCCGTCACATCTCCTTCATGTTCTTGCCCAGCGATCGCACCTTGACCTTGCCGGTATCCAATTCAAAAAAAATCGTCCGCCCGAAATTTTCGCCCGTATCCTCCGCGACGATGGGGATGTCCAAGCCCGACAGGATATCCTTTACGCTTATGACGTTGCGCCGCCCGATGTCCCCGAAGCCGTTGCCGTCGACGATCCCGAACATATTGGCGCCGCCCGCGATCTTCGCGACGATCCGCCCGCGATTCGCGCCCTGCCTCACCATACGCCCCAACAGATCGATGATGGCGGTATCCGCGAATTTCTTCCGGTCGATCTCCAACGCGTCCCGCCCGGGAACGCTCTGCGGCAACATGATGTGCGCCATGCCGCCGATATTCGTGTCTGCGTCGTAGAGGGACACGCCGACGCATGAACCCAACGCGTAGGTGACCAAGGTGTTCGGCGATCTTGACGTCCTCTGATCCGAAATGCCGATGACGATCGTCTCCTTCATATGCTGAGCCCCAGTCCGGCCATGACGCTCCGCAGGGACGGTATATCCGTAAACAGGATCACATGGCTGTTTAACCCCGTCTCCCCCAAACTGAACCGCTCCTCGATGAACATCACCTTGCTGTCCTCCGCCCCGTACTCGACGACCAAGGCGGACAGGATCGCGCCCGTCATATCGATGGCGATATGCGGCACGGAAATGTCCAACTCGAGTCCCGTCAGCATGGAGATGGAACCGAGATAGGCGGAACCCAAGATGTTCCCGATCTCCTTCACCGCCGACATCTTCATCTCGTCGAGGCCCGGCGTATCCGTCTCATCCTCGCCGACCAAGATCGCCATGATGTTCTTCGCGTCCTCCATGGACAGGGTGAACAGAACCACGCCGTTCGCCTCCCCCTTGAACCGTACGAGAACGGCGACGATCAGTTCCTCCGACCCGCCCACGGACGCGATGACGTTGTCATAGTCCTCGATCCGCACCCGCGGCAGACCGATCTGCACATCCGAATTCAAGAGGACGCCGAGGGACGTCGCCGCGTTGCCCGCACCGATGTTGCCGATTTCCCTGAGGACATCGATATGTTCATCGTTGAGTTCGCTATACGATCTGATCAAACTTCCCTCCGTTTCAGGCGGCGAAACCCCGCGCGCGACCGCGCGGCGGCTTCACCCCGGATTCCTCGGCCGCGCCTTCACCTTCATGCACGATTTCGTCAATCCGGTGATGATATCCAACTCATACTGCACACGATAGACGTTTACGAGCTGCGCATACTGTTTCCCTTCATCCGTGGTGACATATTTCGTGGGCAACGAGTTCAGCGTAAGCGCGAGTATATCCTCGCGGTTTTCCGCCGTGTCCGGCACGCCCATCTTCTCCATCACGGACGGAAGCAGTTCCTCCGCGAGGAGTCTTACCAAATTAACCGGTTTTTCCCGGCTGTTGTGAATCTTCATGATCCTGTCTCCGTGCGGACCGACCGCGTCAATTCCTGAGGATATTCTTCACCGTCTGCAGGAGCCGCTCCGGTTTGAACGGCTTCACGATAAAATCGAGCGCCCCGAGCTTCACCGCCTCGATGACCATGTTCTCCTGCCCCATGGCGGAACACATGACGATCTTGGCCTCGGGGTCGCTTGCGCGGATCTCCTGCAACGCGGAAAGGCCGTCCTTCTCAGGCATCGTGATGTCCAGGAGGACGAGATCGGGCTGCAACTCGGCATATTGCTCGATCGCCTCATTCCCGTTCCCCGCCTCGGAGAACTCCGAATACCCGGCCTTCTTGAGGTTCTCCCGGATCATCATCCGCATAAACGCCGCATCATCCACAATCAGAATTTTTGCCATTGTGATCAACCACTCCTTTTACCTGCGCAACGCATAAAGACAGATCCGGACAGAAATCCCGATCCGGGAGCGCCGCGTCGGCGGGAACCCGACCGTCCGAAAAACGCGGTCGGCGACCGGCCGATTTTTTATATTATATTATACATTGTAAAAGAAATGAGCGCAACCGGCACGGAACGCCAAAAAACGTCGGAATCTGTTGGTGGGTTTGACGAGGCATTTCATGATTTTAAATCTTTGAACAATTCGTCAGGTCGGTATAGCCCTTTACCTTCGGATCGCGTGCGATACGTTGCGCTTCTTTTATCGCCGCGATTGTTTCCGTAAAAAAGCGACCGAATGATCCGGTCGCCTTTGTTTGTTCTGTTGTGACTGCCGCGCAGTTTTTGAATTTGTATTTAAAGTATCTGCTTGCGCTGATTGACCTGTCTGCTCTCTATGGCGTCCATCGAATTGAGCGCCTTCCCGGTCCCGATCGCCACGCACGATTTGGGATCCTCCGCGATGATCACATCGATGCCCGTCCGCTTCTTGATCCGCTTGTCGATGCCGTTCAGCAACGCGCCTCCGCCCGTGATGACAATACCCGTGTTCGAAATATCGGCGGCAAGCTCCGGCGGCGTGTTTTCCAAGACGTGGTGGACCGTCTCGCAGATGGTCTGCAAGGGTTCGTCGAGCGCTTCCAACATCTCCTCGGAGGTGACGTCGATGGACTTGGGCAAACCTGTGACCAAGTCGCGCCCCCTGCATTCAAACGACACGGACTCCTCCCTCGGAAAGGCGGTCCCCACCGTGATCTTCATCTGTTCCGCCGTCCGCTCTCCGATATAGAGCTTGTGTTCCTTCCGCATATATTTGATGATGGCGTCGTCGAGGCTGTCCCCCGCCACCTTGACCGACATGCTCGTCACGATCGTCCCCAAGGAAATGACCGCGACGTCCGAGGTGCCGCCGCCGATGTCGATGACCATCTTCCCGTCCGGACCCGTGATGTCAAGACCCGCGCCGATGGCGGCCGCGACCGGTTCCTCCATCAGATAGACGGATTTGCCGCCGGCCTGCGTCGCCGCCTCGATGACCGCCCGTTTCTCGACCTCCGTGACGCCGCTCGGCACACAGATCATGATCCGGGGCCGGAAGAACTTGCTGCCTCCGCAACTCTTTCTGATGAAATATTTCAGCATCCGCTCCGTGACTTCATAGTCGGAAATGACGCCGTCTTTGAGCGGGCGCACCGCGATGATATTGGCGGGGGTCCGGCCCAACATCTTGCGGGCCTCCTCGCCCACCGCGAGGATATCATTTGTCTCGTCGTTGATCGCAACCACGGACGGTTCGTTCAGAACAATACCCTTCCCCTTTATATACACTAAGACATTCGCCGTCCCGAGGTCAATGCCCACTTCGTCTTTGAAGGCCAAAATCAATCACTCCTTTGTTCATGCGGTAACTATACAACGGTCACGCTATTAGCTGCGAGCAACGCGAGTCTCATTCTATGCGTCGCGTATTTCGGAACCCATCCTATTTGTGTTGCGATTTTTTGTCGCGCGAATTCTTCGTTCGTCCTCTCAACCGCCCACCCATTATATCGTGAAAACGGTATGATTACAATAGAGGCGTTCCATTTCCGACCCACCGTTTTACGCGCGGCTTTATCGCTCCCGCGCGTCGGGGATCCGCCGATCCTTTGTCCTGTCCTTCAATATCTGTTCGAGCACGATCGCGAGTATGACGCCCACGAGCAACCCGTTTGACGCGAAAGGCACGATAACGTTCGGCAGGTTTTGGAATACGGCAAACGGTTGCATCATGATCCCCGTGCCGGCCAACATGGAGACGCCGAGCGCAAACCCCTTGCGCTCCGTGATGTTCGCCTTTTGGAAGCAATCGACGCCCTGCTTGACGATGACGGCAAAGAGCACCATCATCGCGCCGTATCCCACGGACGAGGGAATCGTCGCGAAAAAGAGGCCGATCGGCGCGAAAAGCCCGAGGACGATCATGACGACGCTGCCGAGATAAAAGGGCTTGCGGGTCGCGACGCCGGTCAGTCGCACGATGCCCATCGAGATAGCAAAGACCGTAAACCCGACCGTCGGGAACACGCCGGTCATAAACGAGGAAAGCCCGTAGCACATCGTGCCGCGATTGAGCTGTTTCTCCGTCAGTTCCTCGCCAAGGACATCCGCCATGCCGACGAAACTCGCGATCACGTTCGCGAAAAGCAGGAAGGAACCGATCACGCAGGTGAGGATGATGCCCGCGTCGACGGTCGGCGTTCCCCAAGCGAAGGGCTGCGGCAACTGAAAGATGTGATCCGGCTTCCCCATCTCGCTGAAGTCGGCGATGCCGATCATCGCGGCGACGACCCACCCGACCGCGACGCCGATGAGTATCGCGATGCTGCGCAGGAATCCTTTTCCTTTGATGTTGATGACGAGCATGACCAAAGCGGTGATCCAAAACGCGATGAAGTCCTTCCCGCTGACGCCCGTCCCCCCGTCGATGTTTCCGAGCATGCCCAAGACAAAGCTCTTGCTGAGCTGTATCGGCATGAGTACGAGAAAAACACCGTTCACCATCGGAGAAAACAGAGCCGCGACGTACTTCATCTTGCCCGATATGCCGAGCAAAAACAGGAACACGCCGGAGATCAGCATCCCGAGTTCGAGGCTCGTCCGCAGCGCGACAAAATCGCCGCCGAGCGAGGAGGTGATCGCACCCAAATTGATGAGTACGGTGATCCAAAGGCCGCCCGGCCCATCGATGATTGGATACCTATGTCCAAAACGCGTCTGGATGATCGAGAGCACGCCGCAGAGGAACAAGGTGCGCAACAGCATGTCCGAGATCTCCGTGTATTCGAGGCCGAGCGATTTCGCGACGATCACCGGCATGATGGCCGAGTTCGCGACGAAAAGGATCATGTGCTGAACCCCGTAGACCACAGTCTTGCTCGTTTCGATCGGGGCGTCGAGCCCGTATTTTACCATTTTTCAATTCCTGCGTTTTCCTCAATGTTATTAACGACAGTAACCATAATAACACATTCGGCGCAAAAAACCAAAAACTTCGATACGACAAATCAAACTGTAAGGTAATTCGGCGCGGCGATTCTTATTTCAGATCATGGATGAACAATCCGCTAAGCAACTTCGGTTCAAACCACGTGCTCTTGGGCGGCATGATCTTCCCCGCGTCCGCGATATCCATCAGGTCGTCCACACCGGTCGGGCAGAGCGAGAACGCCGCCGCCATATCCGTCCGGACCCGCCGTTCCAACTCCCCGAGTCCGCGTATGCCGCCGATAAAATCGATCCGCTTATCGGTACGAGGGTCCGTAATGCCGAGCAAGGGGCCGAACACGCGTTGTTGCAGGATGGACACATCCAATCGATCCACGGGGTCGGCGGAGGAAGCGACGCCCGGACGAACGGCCATCCGATACCAACGACCGTCCAAAAATAGCCCGAACACATGCTTCTCCTTCGAGCCGACCGGCGCGTCCGACGCCTCGATCTCGAACTCCCGAGACAGAGCTTCCAAAAATACCTGCGGCGTCCTGCCGCCCAGATCCTTTACGACGCGGTTGTAATCCAATATCCTGAGTTCATCCGAGGGGAAGACCACGGCGAGGAAATAGTTAAATTCCTCCTCCCCCGTAAAACCGGGTTGCGCCGCGCGGCGCTTCAACGCGACCTTGACGGCCGAAGCGCAACGATGGTGGCCGTCGGCGATGTAGAGCGTCGGGATGTTTCGATAGGCCGCGGACACCCGCCCGCAGACATCCGCGTCGTCGATGACCCACCCCTCGTGCCGGATGCCGTCCGCGCGCGTAAAATCGAAGATGGGGCCGTGCCGATCGATCCAATCCGAGACGATGCCCGCGAGGGGCGCGTTCGGACGATGCGTCAGGAAGATGGGTCCCGTATTGGCGTCCAAGACATCCACGTGGCGGATGCGATCCGCCTCCTTGTCCGCCCGTGTCAACTCATGCTTCTTGATACGGTCCGCCAGACAGTCATCGACGGAGGGGCAGGCGACGACGCCCGTCTGCGCGACGCCTTCCATCGTCAGACGATAGAGATAGTAATGGACCCGCGCGTCCTTGCGCAGGACGCCTTCGTCCCTGAGCGAGGCGAAATTTTCCCGCGCCCTTTCGTAGACGCGGCCGTCATAGGGATCCAAGGACGGATCCAGATCGATCTCCGCCTTGTCCACATGCAGGAACGACAGCGGATTGTCGCCCGCGACGACGCGGGCCTCCTCTGCGGTCATGACATCATAGGGCAACGCCGCGACGTCCTCGGCCATGCCGGGCGCCGGGCGCACCGCCCGGAACGGTCTCACATCCGACATCGTCCCTTCACCCCTTCCGTTGCGCAAAATCACGCATAAAATCGATCAGATACGACACGCCTTCCCGTGGCATGGCGTTGTAAATGGAAGCCCGCATCCCGCCGACGGAACGATGCCCCTTCAGGTTGGACATGCCGGCCTCCTTCGCCTCGGCGACGAACGCCTTGTCCTTCTCCTCGTCTCCCGTCGAAAAGGTCACGTTCATGAGGGAACGATCCTCCGCGTCCGCGTTGGTTTGATAGAAATCCGACGCGTCCAAGAAATCGTAGAGCAAACCCGCCTTGCTTCGGTTTCGTTCCCTCATGGCCTCCAACCCGCCCGTTTCGACGATCCATTCGAGCACCAACATAGAGATGTAGATCGGCCAACACGGAGGTGTGTTCTTCATCGAATCGTTCTCGGCCATCACCTTGTAATTGAGCATCGTGGGCGTCCCCGGCAGGGGATCGCCGATCAGATCCTCGCGGATGATCACGAGGGTCAGGCCCGCGGGGGCGATGTTCTTCTGCGCGCCCGCATAGATGATCCCGTACCTTGAGACGTCCACCGGCTCCGAAAGGATGCAGGAACTCATGTCCGCGACGATGGGGACTCGGCCCGTCTCCGGGATGTACTGCCATTTCGTCCCAAAGATCGTGTTGTTCGAGCAGAGATGCAGATAGTCGGCGTCCGGATCCAAGGTCAGTTCCCCCTGCGCGGGAATGCGGCGAAAGTTCTCGTCCTTTGTGCTGCCCGCAACGGAGATGGGCTTGCCAAAAAGCAAGGCTTCTTTATATGCGTTGTTCGAGAAATTCCCCGTCAGCACATAGTCGGCCTTGCCGCCGCGCGCCAAGAGGTTCATTGGGACCATGGCAAACTGCATGGTCGCCCCGCCCTGAAGCAGGAGGACCTTGTAGCCGTCCGGGATGCCCAAGACCTTGCGGAAGAGGGATTCCGTCCGCCTGAATATCCCGTCGAATTCGGCGGAACGGTGGCTCATCTCCATGACGGACATGCCGCTCCCCTCATAATCAATCAAGGAATCCCTCGCCTTTTCCAAGACCGGCTTCGGCAATACGGACGGACCCGCCGAAAAATTGTATTTCGTCTTCATGTTCTTCTCCTTATGCCTCCCGCTCATGCCGTTTGGGCCTGCCCATGAGGGCTGTGAGCGCTTCCTTCGCGTCGAGTTCCCCCTTGATGACCTTGCAGATGCTCTCCGTGATGGGGATTTCTATGTCGAACCGCCGCGACAGATCGTAGGCGGCTTCGGCGGTGTACATGCCCTCCACCACCATGCCGACCTTGGCCGTGGCCTCCTTCGGGTCCATGCCCTCGCCGATGAGGATGCCGCACCGCCGATTCCGGCTGTGCATACTCGTACAGGTCACGATCAGATCGCCGATCCCCGACAAACCCGAAAACGTCTCCGCATGCGCGCCCATCCTGACGCCGAGTCGAACCATTTCGGCCATGCCCCGCGTCATGAGCGCCGCCTTCGTATTGTCGCCAAACCCCATGCCGTCCGATATGCCCGCGCCGAGGGCGATGATGTTTTTCAGCGAGCCGCCCAACTCCAAGCCGATGACGTCGGTATTCGTGTAGATCCGGAACCGGTCGGTCATGAAGATATCCTGCACCTGTTCCGCGACCCGGATATCCGCGGACGCTACGGCCACGGTCGTGGGCATATTCGCGCCGACCTCCTCCGCGTGCGACGGCCCCGACAACACCGCGTAGGCGCACGTCGGCGCACGTTCGGCGGCGATTTGGGAGATGGTCATGAGGCTGCCCTGCTCGATGCCCTTCGCCACGTTCACGAGGATCGCGTCCTGCCGCATAAAGGGGAGCGCCGAGGAGATCGCACTTCTGAAATGTTGGGCGGGTACCGCGAACAGGGCAAGGCCGGCGCCGTCCAAGGCGTCCGCAAGCCTGTGCGCGACGGTCACATTGTCGCAGATCGCGACGCCCGGGAGGTAGCGCTTGTTCTCCCGATCCCGCTCCATATCCGCGAGCAACTCCTCGTTCAGATCCCATATCCGTACGCGATGCCCGGCGTTCCCCAACAGATTGGCCAACGCCGTCCCCCAACTGCCGCCCCCGATCAGGCCGATTGTCCGCCCGTTTGTCATTCCAATCTCCTTACCCGCGGATCCCCGCATACCGAGGCGGATCCGCGCACTTATTTTTTACTTTGGTACAGTATACTCTTTTGCCGTAGGAGCGTCATCCGGGTCCGTCGCCGCCCCCGTCCGCGCCGGGATCTTTTTTTCCCCCGCGCCCGACGCCGATCTTCGATTCGACGCCGTTCAGGATGCGCTTGATGTTCCCCGCGTGCTTGATGCAGATCAACGCCGCGATGAACAGAATCCAACCCGGGTACCAATGATCGAAGAAATAGCTCACGGGAACGCCGACGACGGCCGCGAGGATGACGCCGGCGGACACCATGCGGACGGCCAACACCGTCAACAGGACGATAGCGATGAGCAGAAGGGCCAAGATCGGTTCGACGGCGAGCAACACGCCGAAGGTGGCGGCGACGCCCTTGCCGCCCTTCAA
>JAISGB010000255.1 GCA_031263335.1 Eubacteriales Family XIII. Incertae Sedis bacterium | reverse complement strand
TCGGCCTTGTTTCTCATCCTGCTTTCTCCCGTATTTGCCGTGGTCGCCCTGCTCGTGTCGGCGCGGTTGGGCAGGCCGGCGATCTTTCGCCAAGAGCGGCCGGGCAGGGACGGGAAGGTCTTTGAAATATATAAGTTCCGCACGATGACGGACGGGCGGGACGGCGCCGGGGAACTGTTGCCCGACGCCGACAGGCTCACGGGATTCGGCAAATCGCTCAGAAGGACATCCTTGGATGAATTGCCCGAGTTGGTCAATATCCTGAGGGGGGACATGTCTTTCGTCGGCCCGAGGCCCCTGCTCGTCAAATATCTGCCGCTCTACAGCCCCGAGCAGGCGCGGCGCCATGAGGCGCGCCCGGGATTGACGGGTTGGGCGCAGGTGAACGGACGCAACGCCATCGGCTGGGCGCAAAAGTTTCGATATGACGTTCAATATGTCGATCGGCTCTCGTTCGGATTGGACGTCAAGATCCTCTGTATGACAATGAGAGCCGTCGTGAAGCGCGAAGGCGTCTCCGGCGAGGGCAGTGTCACCATGGAGGAATTTCGGGGAACCCCGAGGGATGATTGATGGCTGAATGTAAAGGAGCGGAGCGGTGAACGATGTGCGCAAGGAAATCTATATTGTCGGCGCGGGCGGCTTCGGCAAGGAGGTCGCGGATACGATCGTCGCGATGAATCGCGAGGAAGAGCGGTTCCTCATCGCGGGATACATCGACGACGACCCGGCGCTCATGGGTAAGACCATCAACGGCGTTACGATCGTCGGGAATACGGAACACCTGATCCGGATCGGACGCCGCGCCTTGGAGAACGCGCGCCCGTTGCCCTCCGCCATCCTATCCGTCTCCGAACCCGCGATCAAACGCCGGCTCGCGGAGCGGTTGGAGGGCAGTGTGATCCCGGAGAATATCATCCATCCCTCCGCCGTGCTGTCGCCCTACGCGGTCTTGGGCAAGGGCATTGTCATACAAGCGTCCGTCTATGTAGCTCCCAACGCGGAGATCGGGGATCATGTTCACGTCAATGTGTTGAGCAGCGTCGGACACGACGTGCGGCTCGGCGCGTTCGCGTCGGTCATGGTCTTGTCCGCGCTCTCCGGTTACGCGACCTTGGGGAGATGCGGGTATATCGCCACGGGTGTTACGGTTCTGCCGGGGGTACACATCGGAGAGAACACCCATGTCGGCGCCGGGACCGTGGTGACAAAGGATATTCCCGCCGATGTCGTCGCCTACGGAGCGCCCTGTCGCGTGATTCGCGAAAAAAATCATTGATGCGACGGTCATTCTTGTGATATAATTTGTTCCGCTGTTGTGATTGTTCTGCGGCACGGTTTGTGTTGCGGTTGTTTTTTCGGAAGTCATGGAGGATAGAGCGAATGAATATTATGGATGCGGTAACGCAGGGCTATCTGCGAGACGACATCCCCAAAATCAGCGTCGGGGATACGGTCAAGGTGCATATCAAGATCAAGGAAGGCGCCCGGGAGCGGATACAGATATTCGAAGGGTTTGTGCTGAAAAAGCAGAACGGCGGCATTTCCGAGACCTTTACGGTGCGGCGCATCGCTTCGGGCGTCGGCGTGGAAAAGACGTTCCCGCTCCATTCGCCCAAGCTCGACAAGATCGAGGTCGTCAAGCACGGCTTTGTCCGCAGGGCCAAGCTCAATTATATGAGACAACGGACAGGCAAATCCGCGCGGATTCGCAGCAAGGAACGTAACTGATCCGATGCGGGCGCCGATTGCGCCGGGGTTCCGGAATACGCGAAAATAGCGTGACCGTTGAGTAGTTACACTTCATTAATTAAATGAGAGATATTAATTGGTATCCCGGCCACATGAAGAAGACGCGGGAATTGATCGCGTCAAATCTGAAATTGGTCGACGCGGTCGTCGAAGTCTGCGACGCCCGTATTCCCATATCCGGCAGAAATCCCGTCATCGATGAATTGATCGGGGGCAAGACGCGTGTGCTCGTTCTGAACAAGCGCGATTTGGCCGACGATCGGGCGACCGACGCGTGGCTTGACCGCTATCGTCGCGACGCCGGCTTACGGGCCGCGCTCGCCCTGAACGGTTTGAACGAACGGAGCGCCCGATCGTTGCTGAAACGGTTGGATGCGATCGCGGCTTCCGCGGGGCGAGGACGACCGTTGCGCATCATGGTCGTCGGTGTTCCTAATTCAGGAAAATCTTCCTTGATCAACCGATTGGTGGGCAGAAAGAGCGCGGCGACCGGGGATAGGCCGGGCGTGACGCGGGGCAAACAGTGGCTTACGCTCGCCAACGGTATGCAACTCCTCGATACGCCGGGCATCCTTTGGCCCAAATTCGAGGATCCCGAGGTCGGACTGCATCTCGCCTTCTGCGGTGCGGTGCGGGATGAGATCATGGATATCGCGGAACTGGGATTGGAACTCATTCGTCTGCTCCTGTCGGAGTATCCGGACATGCTCGCGGCGCGATTCCGTCTCGATCTCCACGCCGTCCGGGCGGCGCACGCCCTCTGCGGCGCGGACGGATCGGGGACGGACGCACACGGGATCGCGGAGGACGCGGCGTTTGCCTTGAAGGTTATGGAGCGGATTGCCGCCGTGCGCGGTCTTGTGCTGTCCAAGGGGCGCTTTGATCCGGAACGCACGGCCGGCGTCGTTCTCGACGAATTCCGTTCCGGCAAGATCGGACGCATCACATTGGAGCACGCGGATCGAGACGCGGCGCCGAGGGGCGGCGATCGGCGCAGGGCGGGGAGATGAACCGAGAAGAACGAGAATCCATGCTTCGCGCGAAGCTCGCAGAGATGAAGAAGTATGAGGACGCCCTTCACGCGCGCGGCCTCACCTATGTCGCGGGCATTGACGAGGTGGGGCGCGGCCCTTTGGCCGGCCCGGTCTGCGCCGC
>JAISGB010000254.1 GCA_031263335.1 Eubacteriales Family XIII. Incertae Sedis bacterium | reverse complement strand
TCGGCCGACGCCGTCTGCGTCGGCCGGGGGCTGATCGCGGATCCGGCGTTTCCGCGTAAAGTGCGGGACGGCGCCTCCAAGCTGATACGTCCCTGTATCGCCTGTAATCAAAACTGCATGGATCGGGTATTCTCGGGCGCCGGCCTCGGTTGCGCCCTCAATGCCGACGCGGGGCGTGAAAGCGTTGCGGGCCGGAGCCGGAAACAGGACGCGTCCGCTCCCGCGCGGGGAAAACGCGTCCGGGTCGTCGGCGGCGGTATCGCGGGCTGCGAGGCCGCCATCCGATTGGCCGAAAGCGGTTGCCGTGTGCGGCTGTCGGAACAGGCGGACGTCTTGGGCGGCCATCTGCGCACGGCTTCCGCGTGGGACACGGGATCGCTTTTCAAGAAGTTCTTGGCCTATCAGGAACATATGTTGCGGCGCTTATGCGTGGATGTCGAGACGGGACGATCGGTCACGGGAGGGGAGCTGCGTGACGCGCGTGAGGATCTGATCGTGATCGCGACAGGTTCCGTCGTCGCCCCGTTCGGCCCGGAGGCGAAGGTGTTTGAGGGGCGCGCCCTGCCCGCCACCGACGCGTGGGCGGAGGGATTCATCCCGGGCAAGGACATCGTCATCATCGGCGGCGGCGCGTTGGGCGTCGAGACCGCGGTCATGTTGGCGCGGCGATCCGCCGCGTCGCCCGAGTTGATCCGCTTCCTCACGCTCCACGATGCGGAAAGCCCGGAACGGATCTCCGAACTCGCCCGTCGGTGCGGCGGTCGAAGGATCACCGTCGTGGAGCGCAGCGGCAGGATCGGGACCGGCATCGGCAACAGCACACGTTGGATCGCCATGAAGCTGTTGCGCCTGTACGGTGTGCGTCTGCTCGCGGACACGACGGGCTTTCGGTTCACGCCCCAAGGCGTCGAAGCGGAGACGCGTGACGGCGTCCTGATGCTTGAGGCGGATACGATCTTGGCGGCCGCGGGCTTTCGTTCCGTTCTTCCGCGCGGGCCGGCAGTGGGCGGCGATCCGCGCAGAACGGTCGTGATCGGCGACGCCGATCGTCCCGGCGGGATCGGAAAGGCCATCGCCCAAGCGGCCGCGGTCGCGCGCGGTTTTGTGGAAAACGCCTAAAAAAAACCTTGGATTGTCGGTTTTGCCCGGTTCTTTTCCACGACGCGAGCGCTAAACTCTAAAGTAAGAAGCAGGTGTATCACTCAATGCTTACAGTAAGAGGAACGGTCAAATGTCAAAGGCTCATATTTTCAACATCCAACGATATTCATTGCACGACGGCCCGGGAATTCGTACGCTGTTCTTTCTGAAGGGATGTTCGTTACACTGTGATTGGTGCTCGAACCCCGAAGGCATCCGTTCCGGGCCGCAGGTCAGCTATAACAAGCTCCTGTGCGAAGGATGCGGAGTCTGTCTGAATTGCCCCAACGGCGCGGTATACGCGGACCCCGAAAAGGGCTTTACGACGAAAGAGAGTGGATGTATCGGTTGCGGTTGGTGCGCGGATCATTGTCCGACACAAGCCAGAACCATGTGGGGCGAGTGGATCGACACGTCGGAGATCGTCCGCAAGGCGGCGCGCGACAAGGTGTTCTACGCGACATCCGGCGGCGGCATTACGCTCGGCGGCGGCGATCCGGTCCTACAGTCCGACGCGGCCTTTGCCATCCTCAAGGAGAGCAAGGAAAACGGTCTGAATACGGCGATCGAGACGGCGGGCTACTATGGCTTTGAGAAGTTGTCGGCGCTCTTGCCTTACTGCGATACCCTCTTCTTTGATATAAAGGCTTGGGATCCCATGATCCACAGACGGGTTGCCGGCGGCGACCCGGAGATGATCAAGCAGAACATCGGAAAGACAAATGCCTACATCGATGCGGCGGATCGGAAGCCCGAGTGGGTGATTCGTCTGCCTATTCTGCCCGGTTACAATTATCGATTGTGGGATTTCGAGCCGCTGGCCGAGTTCCTGAAAACTTTCGGAAATGTTACCCAGGTTGAGATCATGCCCTTTCACAATTTCGGCGTTACGAAATATGAGAAATTGAACAGGGATTATATCCTGAAGGACAATGTGAATACGCAACCCGAAGAAGTGGAAGATTATCTGAAAGTGCTGATCGGACACGGGCTGAACGCCCATATCATGTCTTGGTAAGACGAACAATCCATCCATATTGCTTGCAAATTATGAAAGGAGACACCAATGTCAAACACAACAGTAAGAAAGATCGACAGCAGCAATGTCATGCGGGACGGCGTTGCGTGGTTGGGCTCTTCTCAGGTCAAGGACCTGAGTAAGGTCGAATTCCGTAACTGCGATTATTCCAAGGCGTCAAAACGGATCGAACGGCTGAGGGAACTTTATTTCACGGCCACTCGCTATTTGGACATCGAACGCTGTCGCACATTCTATCGGCTTTTGTACAAGTCCGATGAACTGAAAGATGAGCCGACCATCGTCCAAAACGCGGTGATCTTTCGTGAATACCTCAAGGAGCGCACCATCTACATCGAAGAAGGCCAGTTGATCTGCGGTTCCTTCGGCAAGAAGCAGCGGGCGACGCTCATGTATCCCGAATCGATCGGGAAAGAGATGATGCCGGAATACAGGAAGCTGTCGACGCGCCGCATCGACGCGTTCGACATTGCCGACGATGAGTTGGAAGAATTGGATCAAATGCTCAACGAGATGAACCGCGATTCCATTCGCAAGAAGGTGTTCGCGTCGCTCGGGGAGGAAGAAAAGGCGCTCTTCCTGAAGGATCCGGAGAACGACCCCGTCACGCTGTCGAAGATATTTACCATCGATATCGCGATCCAGGGACCGGGCGGCCATATCAACCCGGACTATCAGACGGTCATCGAGACCGGCTTGGACGCGATACGCAGACGGGCCGTCCATCGTCTGGAACAGGCGAAGGCCGAAGGCGACCAACGCGGAATCGATTTCCTGCGCGCGGCCATCATCAGCATCGACGGATTTGAACAGTTCGCGCTGAGATATTCCGAGCTTTGCCGCGAAATGGCCATAAAGGAAAAGGATCCGGTCCGCAGGGAAGAACTGCTCGAGATGGCTGAGGTCTGCGCGCGGGTGCCGATGCAGCCGGCCAGGACCTTCCACGAGGCATGCCAGTGCGTCTGGTTCCTCTTTGTCGGCATTCAGGACGAAGCCTTGGAGAAGTGCTTCAGCGTCGGCCGCTTCGATCAATTCGCCTATCCGCTCTACAAGAAGGACATCGAGAACGGCGTGACGACGCCCGAGCGGGCGCAGGAAGTGTTGGACTGCCTGTTCATGAAATTCCCCGAGACGAATTACATCAACGCGGACGCGAACCAGACGGCGGCGGGCTTCTCCGTCCAGCAACAGTTCATCGTCGGCGGGCAGACTCCGGACGGGAAGGACGCGACCAACGATCTGTCCTACATGGTCTTTCAGGCCAGTATGGACACGCGTTTGGGACAGCCCAGCGTTTCCCTCCGCATGTGGGACGGCACGCCCGACGCGCTCTACCGGAAAGCCTGCGAACTGGCGCGGCTTGGGACCGGGCATCCGTCGTTCTTCTGCGATGAGACGATCATCCCCTCCCTCACGGGCAAGGGCGTCCTGATCGAGGACGCGCGGGACTATTCGGCGGTCGGATGCTCCGGCGTCCAGTGTACGAGAAAGGACAAGGGTTCCCACAATGCCGGCTACATGAACTTGGCGA
>JAISGB010000206.1 GCA_031263335.1 Eubacteriales Family XIII. Incertae Sedis bacterium | reverse complement strand
TCGCCCGCGTCGCCCAGGCCGGGTACGATATAGGCGTGTTCGTTCAGGTGGCTGTCCTTTGCCGCAATATAGATGTCCACATCGGGATGCGCCTTTTGGAGGACGTCGATGCCCTCCGGCGCGGCGATAAGGCATACGAAGCTGATCTTCTTGCCGCCCCGCTGTTTGATGAAATCCACCGAGGCGGCGGCCGAACCGCCTGTCGCCAACATGGGATCGAGCACGACCACCTGACGCCGGTCTATGTCGTCGGGCAGTTTGCAGTAATATTCGACCGGTTGATGCGTGTCGGGATCCCGGTACAGTCCCACAAATCCCACCTTCGCATTGGGGATCAAGTTGAGGAAGCCGTCCACCATGCCGAGGCCGGCCCGCAAAATCGGTACGATGGCGAGATCGTTGCCCGACAACATCTTGACGGTGGTCTTCGCCAAGGGCGTCTCTATTTCCACATCCCGGAGCGGAAGGTTCCGTGTGACTTCATACCCCATGAGCAGGGAAATCTCCTTGACCAATTCCCTGAAATCCTTGACGTTCGTGTTCTTGTCCCGGATCATCGCCGTCTTGTGCCTGATCAGCGGATGATCGAAGATATATACGTTGTCTCCCATGTCTCCTCCTTTAACTTTATCTGCGTCCGGCTTTCTGTTAACTTTATCCGCGTTCGCCCTTCAATGCTCTTTACTCAAGTATCAACAAAGACCTTCACATCGACCCTCACATCTCCGTAAGCATCCTCACGCGCCGCACATGCCGTTCCCCGCCGTCGAAGGGCGTGGCAAGCCATTTTTCCACATAGCGCACGGCGGCGTCGAACGAGGTCGTGCGGCCGCCGAGCGCGATCAGGTTCGCGTCGTTATGGTTCGCGGCCAATTCCGCCAACGTCTCACTCGCGCACAGCGCGCATCGGGCGCCCTTCACCTTGTTTGCGGCGATGGAGATGCCGATGCCCGTCCCACAGAGGACGATGCCCTTGTCCGCGCCGCCGCCAACCACGTATTCCGCGCATTTTTGCCCGTATATGGGGTAGTCCGTCGACGCGTCGTCCTTCGTGCCGAGATCGATGATCTCGTGGCCCGCGTTCGTCAAATAGGTCCGCAGGGCTTCCTTCAATTCAAACCCGCCGTGATCCGACGCCATCGCGATACGCATGGATTCGTTTCCCTTTCCTCCGGGCTTCCGGCCGGACGTTGTGCCGCGCAAAGGCCGGATCAAAACCGACGCAACCGTCGCGCGGTTACCCGGACTCCGTTTTCTTCATTTATTGTAGCAAAGAAACATTGCGCGCGCAATCGGAACATTCTTTCGGGGACGGTTCTCATTCTTATAACGTTTATCCGCCGGCCCCTCCCCGTTTGCTTTTCCCCCCATAACATGATTAAATAGATTCATGTTGACATGGACGGATGAACAAGCGCGCGCCATCGGGTTGCGGGATTGCAATATCCTTGTCTCCGCAGCCGCCGGATCCGGAAAGACGGCGGTATTGGTGGAGCGCATCAAGGCGCTGATCACGGACGAAAACGATCCTGTTCGACTCGATCGCATGTTGGTGGTCACCTTCACGGAGGCGGCTGCCGCGGAGATGCGCCGCAAGATCGTAGGCGCCGTGTCCGCCGAACTCGAGCGGAAGGATTCGGCCTTTCTGCGGGAACAGCTTCAACGGGTGTTTTCGGCCTCCATCAGCACCTTTCATTCCTTCGCGCTCGGCATCCTCAGACGATATTACTACATTATAGATATGGAACCGTCCTTGGGCATCTGCGACGAGTTTCGAAAGACCCTGCTCGTGAATGAGGCGATGGATCGCCTTTTCGACGAATACTTCGAGCGCGACGACGCGGTGGGCGCGGACGGAGGGGCGGGCGATCCGGCGTTCACGGATTTTCTGAACAGGTATGCCGGCGCGAAGAACGAAAACGCCGTCCGAGGGATGATCGCGAACACGCACGCCTTTATTCAAAGTCTGCCCGATCCCTTGGGTTGGCTGAAGGAGCGGACGGAAATCCTGTCGCAAGGCGTCGAGGACTTTCGTCGCGGCGATGTGTTCCGCGAACTCCTCGGCGAGATCGCGGACGACCTTGAGACGGCGGCGACCGCCACAGAACGATTGGGGGACGCCTTGGACGAGGCGGACGTCCCCTCCTTGGCGCGGAAGAACGAAGCGGATCTGGAGCGGATGACGGAGCTGATCCGAGCGGCGCGGATGGTGTATGAGGATGCCCGGACGGGCGGCGCGGGCGACGGATTTGACGCGTTGGGGGAACGGATCGGGACGTTTTCATTCACGCGCTTCGACTGCGCGAAAGCCGACAAGGAGAACTACGCGCCGATCAAACCCCTCATCGCGAAGCGCAGAAAAAGAGCAAAGGAAAGACTGAAGAAGCTCTCCGAGCGATTCTTTGCCAAACCGCTTGCGGACATGGTCGCGGAGATCAACGATACGCACGCGTCCGCGCGGACGCTGTTTGAGTCGGTCCGCAGATTCGACGCGCTCTTCTCCGAAATCAAACGGCGCGAGGGGCTGATCGACTTCAACGACATTGAGCATATGGCATTGCGGATCTTGGAGGATGAGCGCGTCCGCGCGGAATATCGGGATAAATTCGAATACATCTTCATCGACGAATACCAGGACAACAATCCGATCCAAGAGACGCTCATCTCGCGGATCAAGCGGGAGGACAACCTGTTCATGGTCGGAGACGTGAAACAGAGCATCTACAAATTCCGCTTGGCCGAGCCGGAGATTTTCATCGGGAAGTACAACGATGAATTCGTCGATGAGGAAGGGGCGATCAACCGCAGGATCGATCTCAACCGCAATTTCAGGAGCAAGGGCGGCATATTGGACAATATCAACGCCGTGTTCGGGCGACTGATGAACCGAAAGCTCTCGGGCATCGCCTACGACGAGAAGGCCGCATTGCGCAAGGGGCTTGCTTATGACAGCGCGTGGGATCGTCCGGTTGCGCTTCGCCTCTTGGACACGACCGGGGATGCGGCGGACGCGGACGTCGATCCCGAGATCCTCGAATTGCGCCACGC
>JAISGB010000196.1 GCA_031263335.1 Eubacteriales Family XIII. Incertae Sedis bacterium | reverse complement strand
ACGCCCGGGCACTTCTTCCGTTACAGCGCCGCGCGGGGCTTCGAGGAGCGGCGTTATTGGACGCCGACCTTCAACGCGGAGGAGGACAAGACCATCGAATACTGGACGGACGCCATCGAGCGCGTCTTCGATGATTCGGTGGAAGCCCACAAGATCAGCGATGTGGAGGTGGGTTCCTTCCTGTCGAGCGGCGTGGATTCCAGCTATGTCGCCTGCAGCGCCCATGTGGACAAGACGTTCACGGTGGGTTTCGACAACGGCCCCAAATACAACGAGACGGATTACGCGCGGGAACTCTCCGAGATGATCCCCGTGAAGAACATCAGCAAGCTGATCTCCGCGGATGAATTTTGGGACGTATTCCCCAAGGTGCAGTACCACATGGATGAACCCTTGGCCGACCCGTCGGCGGTGGCGCTCTGGTTCGTTTGCAAAACAGCCGCCAAGCGCCTCAAGGTCGTGCTGTCGGGAGAGGGCGCCGACGAGATATTCGGCGGGTACAATATCTATCGCGAACCCTTGGAGTTGGCGTGGTACGACAAGATCCCCGCCGGGATACGCAGGACCGTCGGCGCCGTCGCGTCGAAGCTGCCCGCGAAGCGCGGGTTGAATTTTCTCGTGCGGCGCGGTCGCAGATTGGAGGATCGCTTCATCGGCAACGCGTACATGTTCACGGAGGACGAACGGAAAGCGCTGTTGAAGCGCCCCGCCGGCGTCCCCTCCCCCGCGACGATGGTGAAGCCTTATTACGACAGGATGAAGGACAAGGATCCCGTCACGAAGATGCAGTTCGTGGACCTGAACATGTGGATGGTCGGCGACATCCTGTTGAAAGCCGACAAGATGAGCATGGCAAATTCCTTGGAACTGCGGGTACCATTCTTGGACAAGGAGGTCATGGCGCTCGCGGGCCGGATTCCCACGCGATTCCGCGTAAACAAGGAGAACACCAAATACGCCCTGCGCAAGGCGGCCGCGGGACGAATGCCGCCCAAGTGGTCGACCAAGCGGAAGTTGGGCTTTCCCGTCCCCACAAGGGTGTGGCTGACGGAGGAGAAATATTACGGCAAGGTCAAGGCGGCTTTCCTGTCGGATACGGCGGAACAATTCTTCCGCACGGATCGATTGACCTCCCTGCTCGACGATCATCGGAACGGGAAGGCGGACAACAGCCGCAAGGTATGGACGATCTATACCTTCTTGGTATGGCACAACGAGTATTTCGGAATCGCCGCAGGCGATTGACAACGCGAGAATCGCGCGTATAATAAAATTATCCCATTGCCGCACAAAGGTTCCGTCAAAGCTATCGCGACCGTTGCGCGGTTACCTGTCAGTAATATTGTAAGGAGGCGTTGCCATGCAAGAAGTCCATGATTTTCTGAAAAAATGCGGAACCTATTATCTCGCGACGGTCGAGGGCAATCAGCCGAGGGTACGTCCCTTTGGTACGATCAATATCTTCGACGGAAAGCTCTATATCCAGACGGGAAACATCAAACCGGTCTCCAAGCAGATCGACGCGAACCCCAAGATCGAGATCTGCGCCTTTGACGGGGAAGCGTGGATCCGTGTGCAGGCCATCGCCGTCGGTGACGACCGGATCGAAGCGAAACAGGCCATGTTGGACGCCTATCCCAACTTAAAGGACAGATATGCCGCGGACGACGGCGTCACGCAGGTATTCTGCCTGAAGGACGTCACCGCGACTATCGCTTCGTTTGCGGGTCCCCCGAAGGTGATTCGGTTTTAGTAACTACTCAACGGTCACGCTATTTTTGCGTATTCCGGAACCCAATGCCTGTTTTGTCTTCCTCACGTACGTCTGTGTACGCTCTGGGGAGCCAAAACCGGCCTTGGAACCCGGACTCCCTCAAAACTATCGCAACCGTTGAGTAGTTTTGATTTAATTGGTAACCTGTTCTGAAAGAAGGCATCTTGATTGAGGACGACACGCGACCCGGTCGACCGGGTCGCGGTTTTATATTGCAAGCGCTCGGCAGTCTTTATTATCTTTTGAACCATGACGCGGCAACTTCCCCGTACGCCGATTCCGACGCGACTCCTTGAAGTTCAATCGCGACAACATGCGGAAAACTCTGAATATTCAGAATAGACTGTTGACATCACCGGCTTGTCCGGTGTCACCGCTCCGTGGAGCCGTCGGTTGCGTCGAAAGGAAGGGCTGACCATGATGTTTGATAGTCGACGGGACAATGAGAGCAATGTCTTTACCGCGAAGGTGATGAAGGAGCGATTGCCGCAAAAAGTATATTCTTCCGTCCTGTCGTCCATACGCGCGCGCACGCCGCTTGAGCCGACCTACGCGGACATCATCGCGAACGCCATGCGCGAATGGGCTTCGGAGCGGGGCGCCACGCATTTCACCCACTGGTTCCAACCCATGACGGGCGTAACTGCGGAAAAACACGAGTCGTTCATCAACTTTCAAGGCGACAGGGAACTCTCCCTTGAGTTTTCGGGGAAGGAATTGGTGAAGGGCGAACCCGACGCCTCGAGCTTCCCGACGGGCGGCGTGCGCGCCCCCTTCGAGGCGCGCGGCGATAAGGCCGGGGACCCGACCTCGCCCGCCTTCATCAAGGGTCATGTGCTCTACATCCCGACGGCCTTCTGTTCCTACAGCGGGGAGGCCTTGGACAAAAAAACACCCCTGCTCCGCTCCATGCAAGCGCTCAGCAAGCAGGGCAAACGCATCCTGAGGCTGTTCGGGGCGGAGGACGACGTCGATGTGCTGACGAATGTCGGCGCGGAACAGGAATACTTCCTCATCGACGAATCCGTCTACAACGAAAGGCCCGACCTCATCTACAGCGGCCGTACCCTGTTCGGTTCTCCGCCCCCGAAGGGACAGGACTTGGACGATCACTATTTCGGCATCATCAAGCCGCGGGTCTCGGAATTCATGCAGGATCTGGACGAAACCCTCTGGTCCTTGGGCATCGCGAGCAAGACGCGCCACAACGAGGTCGCGCCGGCCCAACATGAGATCGCGGCCGTCTATGAAAGCGCGAACACGGCCACAGACCACAACCAACTCATCATGGAGACCCTCAAGGCCGTCGCGCCCAAACACGGATTGGTATGCCTGACCAACGAAAAGCCCTTCGCGGGCGTCAACGGCAGCGGCAAGCATTGCAACTGGTCCCTCAGCACCTCCTCGGGCGAGAATTTGCTGAACCCGGGCAAGACGCCCGGCGCGAACGCGCGCTTCCTGTTGTTCCTGAGCGCCGTCATCAAGGCCATCGATCTGCATCAGGACCTGATGCGCATCTCCGTGGCCACGGCGGCGACCGATCACAGGTTGGGCGTCGCGGAAGCGCCGCCCGCCATCATCTCCGTCTTTCTGGGCGATGAACTGACGGAGATACTGTCGGCCATCAAGAGCGGAAACGACATTGAAGCCAAGAAACGCATCCGCATGGACATCGGCGTGGATGTTTTGCCTCAATTTGCCAAGGACACCACGGACAGAAACAGGACATCCCCCTTCGCCTTCACGGGCAATAAATTCGAGTTCCGCATGGTGGGTTCCTCCCTGTCGATATCCGGCCCCTGCTTCATCCTGAACACCATCGTCGCGGACGTACTGGGGGAATTCGCGGATCGGCTCGAACGGGCGGACGACTTCAATGCGGAATTGGCATCGCTCATCAAGGAGACCATCGTCGCGCACGAGCGCATCATATTCAACGGCAACAATTACGCGAAGGAGTGGACGGAGGAAGCCGAACGACGCGGCCTGCTCAACCTCAAATCCACCACGGACGCCCTGCCCCTGTTCACCACGTCGGAAAACATCGCCCTGTTTGAGAAACACGGCGTCCTCATGAAGAAGGAGATGGAATCGCGCGCGGAACTCCTGCTCGAAGCCTACAAGAAGATCCTGCACATTGAGGCGTTGTCCATGTTGGAATTGGCGCATACGGGGTTCGTTCCCGCCGTGATCGACTACAGCGTCAATGTCGCGCGGTCCATCGAAAAGAAACGTCTGTTTTCCGGCGACTTCAGTACCGTCTTAGAGGACAAACTGCTCGGAAAGCTGTCCGATCTCGGCGCGGAGCTGAGCGGAGACATCGACGCGTTGGAGGCTATGTTGGCAGACGCGGAGGAGGAGCGCGACGCGTTGTCCTTGGCCAAATACTACAACGAGCAGGTCGTTCCCGCGATGGAAAAGTTGCGCGCGACCGTGGACGCCTTGGAACTCTTGGTCGATCGCAACTACTGGCCCGTCCCCGGATACGGAGAAATACTCTACAGCGTAAAGTGATCCCCTCGTTATAGATTTACATATTCTTCCAATGTTTTATACGCAGGAGCGACGCCGCCCTTCTTTGCGCCGATCGCGAGCAGGAAGGCTTCGGCCGTGTCCATACAGGTATGGACGGGGAGGTTGCGCTCGACGGCGTACCGCCGGATGGCGAAGGAGTCGCTGTCCGGCTTGTTCGCGACCCGAGGCGCGTTGATCACGATGTTGATCTCCCCGGACGCGATGCGACGCTTGACGCCGGCCGCGTCGACGCCTTCGCTTGCCAACCCCCGCGCGGCGAGGAACGCCCCCGTGCCTTCGGAGGCGTACAGCCTGAATCCCTCGTCCGCGTACCGGCGAAGGACGGACGCCGTACGTTCCGTCTTTTCCGAATCCCGCAGGCTCACATATACGCCCCCGCCCTCCGGAATCGCGACGCCCGTGGCGAGGAAACCCTTGTAGACGGCCTTCTCGTAGCTTTCGTCGATGGCGAGGATCTCCCCCGTGGATTTCATCTCCGGCCCCAAGGCGATATCCACATCCGTGAGTTTCGCGCCGGAAAACACGGGCATCTTCACGGCGGTAAATCTCATCTTATCATACAGCCCGACGCCGTACGGCGCGTCGGAGAGAGGCCGTCCCAACATGGCGGCCACGGCCAATTTGACCATGGGAACGCCCGTCACCTTGCTGATGATGGGAACGGTCCTGGACGCGCGCGGGTTGACCTCTATCACATAGACATACCGCCCGTCATACGCGTATTGGATGTTCACCAAACCCACGACGCCGAGGGCCTTCGCGATTCGCCCCGTATAATCGACGAGGACGCGTTCCACATCCGCGCCGACGCGATGCGGCGGATAGACCGAGATGCTGTCCCCCGAATGCACGCCCGTGCGTTCCACGTGCTCCATGATGCCGGGAATCAGGATATCGACGCCGTCGGAGACGGCGTCCACCTCGATCTCCGTCCCCTCGATGTAGCGGTCGATGAGGACGGGATGATCGACGCCGAGCGACACGGCTTCATCCAAGTATTCCATGAGTTCCTCGTCGGAATACACGACCTGCATAGCGCGGCCGCCGATGACATAGGAGGGCCGCACCACCAACGGATAGCCCAGGATCCCGACGATCGCGACGGCTTCGTCTCGGTCGGTCGCCGCGTATCCCGCGGGCGTCGGAATGTCGAGCGACGTCAACAGATCGTTGAATTTTTTCCGATCCTCCGCAAGGTCGATGCCGGAGAGCGGCGTACCCAATATACGGATGCCGCGCCGCGAGAGCGCGTCGGCGAGATTCAGGGACGTCTGCCCGCCGAACTGAAGAACGACGCCCTCCGGCCGTTCCTTCTTGATGACATTCATCACGTCGTCGATGTGCAACGCCTCGAAATACAGCTTGTCCGACGTGTCGAAATCGGTGCTCACCGTCTCCGGATTGTTGTTGATGATGATCGCCTCATAGCCCAATTCCTTGATCGCCCAAACCCCCTGTACGCAACAGTAATCAAATTCGATGCCCTGCCCTATGCGAATGGGGCCGGAACCGACCACGAGGATCTTCCGTTCCGCCGATATGCGGCTCTCGTCCTCGTCGTCAAAACAGGAATAGTAATAGGGCGTGACGGCCTCAAACTCGCCGCCGCAGGTATCCACCATCTTGTAGACGGGGAAGATGTCGTTGTAGACCCTGATGTCCGTGAGGATGGCGCGGGTGACATTGGACAGGGAGAGTATCTCGTCGTCCGTGAACCCCAACTCCTCCGCCTCATACAGTATCTCGGGCGTGAGCGCGTTCTCCGCAAGCGTCTTTTCCATCTTCACGATGCGATCGACCTTGGACAGGAACCAACGATCCACCTTGGTCCGCGCATAGATCGCCTCGCGCGTAAAGGCCGGCAAGCGTCCCTTCGCGGCGCGCCCGCGCCGCATGGCCTCGGCGATGGCAAAGATGCGCTCATCATCGCGAAAGTCGATCTTGGCAAGCAACTCCTCATCCGACAGTTCCATGACGTGTGGCAGACGCATGCCGTCCAACCCGATCTCGAGGGAGGTGATCGCCTTGAGCAAAGCACTTTCAAAGGTTCGGGAAATGGACATCACCTCTCCCGTCGCCTTCATCTGCGTACCCAATTTTCGGGACGCGGTCTTGAACTTGTCGAAGGGCCACTTCGGAAATTTGACCACGCAGTAATCCAAGGTGGGTTCAAAGCAGGCGCTCGTTTCCCCCGTGACATAATTTTTCAACTCGTCAAGGCTGTATCCGAGAGCGATCTTTGCGGCCAACTTCGCGATGGGGTAACCTGCGGCCTTGGACGCCAACGCGGAGGAACGGCTTACGCGGGGGTTCACCTCGATGACGATGTAGTCCCCCGTGTCCGGATCGAGGGCAAACTGCACATTGCACCCGCCTTCGATCTCGAGGCTCCGTATGATGCGCAACGCGGCGTCGCGAAGCATCTGGTACTCCGCGTCCCGCAGGGTCTGGATGGGCGCGATGACGATGCTGTCCCCCGTATGCACGCCGACCGGGTCAAAATTTTCCATGCCGCAGACGGTGATGCAGATGTCCTTGCCG
>JAISGB010000224.1 GCA_031263335.1 Eubacteriales Family XIII. Incertae Sedis bacterium | reverse complement strand
CGTATTTCCTCCGCGACCGAACCGAGCATCGGATCGTTGAGTCCGAACCTGTCCGCGCCGGCCAAGGCTTCCCCGCTGATCTTCAAGATCACCCGTTTGTATTTCGCTTTTGCTTCCGTCATTGCGCGCCTCCGTCTCTCGCCGCAAAGTAAAGGGGACAGTGCTGTTTTGTCCCCTCAGTGTATCATATTTTCGTCAATCTTGTCCAATTTTGGGTTTTGGACGACGCGCGGGCGGCCCTTGCCGGTCGCCTCAGTTCCCCATCTGCTTGGCGACCTCCTCGGCGAAATTCTCCTCCCGTTTTTCGATCCCTTCCCCGACCTCGTAGCGCGTCATTTGAACCACCTTGACGCTCTTTCCGAGCGCCTTCGCCTGATCGTTCAGGTGTTGTCCGACGGTCAGATCGCCGTTTTTCACGAATTTCTGTTCCAACAGGCAGGTCTCCTTGAGTTCCTTCTTGAGCCGTCCCATGACCATCTTCTCGACGATCTCCGCCGGCTTGCCCTCGTTCAACGCCTGACGCACGAGGATCTCCTTCTCGTTTTCGAGGTATTGCGGATCCACGCCGCTCTCATCGATGAACAGCGGGTTCATGGACGCGATCTGCATGGCGATATCCCGGCCCAAGGGCGTCGCCTCCTCGACGGAAGCCTCCGTCTCCAAGCCCACGACGACGCCGATCTTGCCCGCGCCGTGCAGATAGCCGACGTAGACAGCGCCCGATTTATTGAAATGCTCGAACCGGCGAACGTTGATGTTCTCGCCTATGGTAGCGATGAAATCCGTCAACCGTTCCTTTACGGTGCGGGTCCCGTCGAAGTCCTTCGCGAGGAAATCGTCGAGTCCGGAGGTGTCCGTGTCCACGGTGAGGCAGGAAAGCGCATCGACAAATTCGATGAATTCCCCGTTCTTCGCGACGAAATCCGTCTCCGAATTGACCTCGATGATGCCGGCCTTGCGCCCGTCGGGCGATATCTTGATCCGGACGAGCCCCTCGGCCGCGATCCGGCCCGCCTTCTTGGCCGCCTTTGCGAGTCCCTTCTCCCGGAGCGCATCGATCGCCTTGTCCATGTCGCCGTCGACTTCGACCAATACATTCTTGCAATCCAACATGGGCGCGCCCGTACGCACGCGCAATTCTTTGACCTGTCCTGCTGTTATTGTCGCCATTGTATTCACGCTCCTTCTATCGGCCTTGGAACCCGGACTTCATCAAAACCATCGCGACCGTTACGTAGTTTTGATTCAATTTGAACAGTTGCCAACTTACGGTCACGCTCGTTTCACTCTTCCGCGTCGCCTTCCGCGAATTGCTCCTTGACCTCGCCCAAGGCCGTCAACGTCTCGTCTATCGCCGCCTCCGCCTTCCGGATCGCGTCCGTCGCCTCCTCCGTGATCTCCTCGATCAGTTCCTCGACGGCGGCCGTCTCGTACGCGCCGATCCGTTCCGCTTCCGCGTTTACGGCTTCGGCTTCCGCAACGGCTTCGATCGCGTCCGCGACGCTTACGGTTTCGGGTGCGCGCGCGGCTTCTCCTGCCGCGACGGCGGCCTCGCCGCTCGCATCGTCCGCGCCCGTCTCCGCGAAAATCCCCGCGTCCGCTGCGGCCCGCCCGGCGTCGTCTTCCCCTTCGGGCGACTCGCCCGCGTCGCCCTCGTCAAAGCTCTCGCCCTGCTTGGACTCGATGATCGCGTCGGCCATGGCCGCCGTGATCAGCTTGATGGAACGAATGGCGTCGTCATTGGCGGGGATCGGGTAATCCACATCATCCGGATCGCAGTTCGTGTCCACGATGCCGATGATCGGTATCCCGAGGATCCGCGCCTCCAATATCGCGATGCGCTCCTTGCGGGGATCGACGATGTAGATCGCCGCGGGCATCCCCCGCATCTCCTTGATGCCGCCCAAGAACTTCTCCAACCTGTCGTGTTCCAACCGGAGCTTGCCGACCTCCTTCTTGGTCAGGGCGTCGAATATGCCGTCCTCCTCCATCTTCTCGATCTCGTAGAGCCGTTTGATCCGCGTGGAGATCGTCTTGTAGTTGGTGAGCATGCCGCCGAGCCAACGCTCGTTGACATAATACATGTCCGCGCGCGTGGCCTCGTCCTTCACGACCTGTTGCGCCTGCTTCTTCGTGCCGACAAAGAGGATCGGCTTGCCCGTCGCGGCGATCTTGAGCATGAACTCATACGCCTCATCGATCTTCGTCACGGTCTTCTGCAGATCGATGATGTATATCCCGTTCCGATCCGTAAAAATATAAGGAGCCATCTTCGGGTTCCATCTTCTGGTCTGGTGCCCGAAATGCACTCCCGCTTCCAACAATTGTTTCATCGAAATAACTGACATGATCTTACCTCCGGTTTCTCCTCCGCCGCACAGTATCATGCAAGACTTCGCGCGGGTCATGCCCTCCCGTCGCGACACCGACTTGCACCCGTCCGGCGTGCGTAATGATATAACAGTCCATGCGTCCGCCCGAGGCCAATCCCCGGATCCGAGCCGTCCCAACGCCCCGCCGCCGAAAATTCGAACCGACGGCGCGCGCAAACAAAACACGCCGCGCGGGCAATGGAACATACCGATACTATGATATAGGAAAGGCGGCGAAAAATCAACCTGTTTTTCGCCGCCCGATTTATCAATAAATTACATTGTCAGGCGCACCTGTCACCAACCCTGCGACGTGTCCTTGATCGTCCTTCTCGGACTGATTGCGGTCGGACTGCGCCGCAGGAGAAACGCGCGGCAATAAGGCCAAAGCCGCCCGCCGGGAATACCTGCCGGGTTGGGTGAACCGATTAAGTGAACAGGTTATGTAAAAAGTCCGATTGACGCAGAAACCCCAACGTCATGACGGACTTTTTACATAATCTTGCGTTTTGTCCTCAAAACCCCAAAACACATAAAAATTTAATTGTCGCGTACCGTGTTTCATGCCCGCGCGCATATTGATTCTTGCCCGCAAATATGACATAATCATCTCATGCAGAAAGTATCGAATCCAAACACGCGACGCGCAACGCGCAAGAACCCGACAAAAACCACGCAACGCGGCGCAAGAGCTATCATTCACAAGGAGGTAAATCAATGACAGTCAATTACGAGGAATATGTGGCGGGTTTGATCCAAAAGGGCCGTGCGGCGCAGAAGATCGCCGACGGATTTTCGCAGGAAAAGGTCGACGGGATCACCGAGGCCATCGCCTACGCGCTCACCATACCGGAAACCGCGCTCAAATTCGGGGAGATGTTGGTGGCCGAATCCAACATGGGCGTCGCCAAGGACAAGCAGGCGAAGATGTACGGCAAGGTCAAGGGCAGCTTCGCGCAGATGAAGGGCAAAAAATCCGTGGGCCTCATCGACAGCAACGCGGAAACGGGCATCGACGTCTACGCGCGCCCCATGGGCGTCGTCGGCGCGATCATGCCGGTGACCAACGGGGAAGCCACGCCGGTCGTCAAATCCCTCATGGCGATCAAGACGAGAAACGCCATCATCCTCGCGCCCCATCCCAAAGCGCGCAAGACCAATTGGGCCGTGACCGAGGCGATCCGCGCAGTGCTTAAGAAATTCGACGCGCCCGAGGATCTCGTACAGGCCATCGATCCGGACTACGTGTCCGTGGAGTCCAGCCAGCAGCTCATGAAACAGGTCGATTTCATCCTCGCCACGGGCGGGACGCCCATGGTGCGCCAAGCCTATTCATCCGGCAATCCCGCCATCGGCGTGGGCACCGGCAACGTGGTCTGCCTCGTCGACGAGACCGCGGAGGACCTCGACAAGGTCGCGGACATGATCGCGCGCTCCAAGAGTTTTGACAACGCCACCTCCTGTTCGACGGAGAACAACATCATCGTGGTTGAATCCGTCTACGACAAATGGGTCGCCGCGATGGCGAAAGCCGGCGCCGCGCTCATCCGCGAGGACAGCCCGGACAAGGAGAAGATACTCAAGACCATCTGGCCGGAAAGCCCCGCGAACCACGATCTGAACAGACACATCGTCGCCCGCCCCGCGTCCGAGATCGCAAGGCTCGCCGATGTGGACGTGCCGGAGGGGACCCGCGTGATCATGGTCGAGGAAAACGGCGGCTACGGCAACGAATTCCCGTTCACGGGCGAGAAGCTCTCCCCCGTCGCCGGCGTCAGGAAAGCCAAGGACTTTGACGACGCCTTGGATAAGATGTTGCAGATCCTCGAATACCAGGGCAAGGGACACTCCGTAAGCATCCACACGACGAAGGACGAGCGCGTCACGAAGATGGGCGAGGTCATCCCCGTCTGCAAGATCGTCGTGAACCAACCCCAATCGCTGACAAACAGCGGCAGTTGGACCTGCGGCTATCCCGTATCCATGACCTTGGGCTGCGGCACGTGGGGACACAACAGCATCTCCCACAACGCCACATGGAAGGATCTGCTGAATTTCGTGTACGTCAGCCGCGAGATCCCGAATTGGCAACCGTCGGACGAGGCGCTGTTCAGCGAAAAGATCCGAATGGCATTCCAATAGGACAAGCAGGCATTCCAAAAGGGAGAACCCAAATGAGCAACGACAGTGAAATGAGCAAAAAATACAATCTTCATTCTTGGTCGGCGCAGCGGAACCTAAACCCCATGGTCGTCACCAAGGCCGAAGGCGTCTATTTTTGGGACGAGGACGGAAACAAATACTATGACATGAGTTCCCAGTTGGTCAATTCCAACTTGGGACACGGCAACAGGGCGCTCATCGAGGCCATCAAGGCGCAGGCGGACAAGCTCCCGTTCATCGGGCCGGGCTACGCCGTCGACGTGCGCTCGGAGGCGGCCAAGAAGATCATCGAATTCGCCGGGCCGGCTTTCGAGGGGGGCAAGGTGTTCTTCACGAACGCCGGCGCCGAGTCCAACGAGAACGCGCTGAAAATGTGCAAAGCGTTCACGGGGCGATGGAAGTTCCTCTCGATGTACAGATCCTATCACGGCGCGACCTTCGGCGCGTCCGCGCTGAATGGCGAACCCCGCAGGTGGATAGCCGAACCCGGCGTACCGGGCTTCATCCACTTCGACGGACCCTACGCGTACAGGGCGCC
>JAISGB010000035.1 GCA_031263335.1 Eubacteriales Family XIII. Incertae Sedis bacterium | reverse complement strand
CTGAATCCGGAGGCCGAACCGAGAAGCTCCTCCGCCGGCTACTTTGCGCCCGGGTTTGACGGCAGGATAGACAGCCCCGATCCCGAAACGGGCATCGGCGAGATCTGCGTGAAGGGCGGCAACGTCATGTTGGGCTATTACAACAACAAGGAAGCCACGGACGAGGTGCTGAAGGACGGCTGGTTCTACACGGGCGATTACGGATACATCGACAAGGACAACTTCGTCTACATCACGGGGCGCAAGAAGAACGTGATCATCACGAAGACCGGCGAAAACGTGTTCCCGGAGGAATTGGAATATCTGCTGAACAGATCCGAGCTGATCATGGATTGCATGGTCTGGGAAGGCGAAGGGGAGAAAAGCGAGGATCGGATCATCGTGGCGACGATCAAGCCCGACGAGGAGGCGATCGGCGACGCGGGCGGCAATGAGGACTTGAGCAAGCGCATCTGGGCGGAGGTCGACAAGGTCAACGAGGAATTGCCGTATTTCAAGAAGATCAAGAAGGTCCTTCTGCGGAAGGATGATTTTGAGGTGACCACATCGAAGAAGATCAAGCGGTTCGTCGCCGAGAACAAGGAGGGATTGGAGATTTGAGAAACTCGGAATTGATGAGAAGAAGCGCGCGCGCCGGAAGCGCCGCATTCGCGATCCTATAGGCCGTCGACCTGCTCCAGTCCTCGCTGACGGGTTGCGGCGGACAATCTCCGGATACGAACGGTCCCGGCGGACAAGCCGCCGTTGCGGATGAACCCTCGTTCGACACCTTTACGGACGAATTGTTCCGCCATTACGCGACGTCCGACTCGCTCTCGCTGAACTATCTCTTGGCGCGGCCGCAGGATTACGGCATCGAAAAGCCGGAACCGACCTTCGGCGATTACGGAACGGAAGCCTTCATGGAGGAACTCGCCTACGCCAAGGAGCAACTCGACCGGTTGGACGCGTTCGACTACAGCGCCCTTTCCTACGAACAACAACTCACCTACGATCTGTTGCGCGAGAGCTTGGAGGAGAGCGCGGCCTCGGAGGAATTCCTGTATTACGGGGACATCCTGTCGCCCACCATCGGCATACAGGCGCAACTCCCCGTCCTGCTCGCGGAATACCATGTCTACGAAAAGGGCGATTTTGACGATTACCTCGCCCTGCTTGAGACGCTCCCCGCCTATTTCGACGCCATCATCGCGTTTGAGCGCGAAAAGAAGGAGCGGGGGACCTTCATGGCCAAGGGTTCCGCCGAGGATGTGGTTCGGCAGATCGAGGGCTTCATCGAGAACCCGGACACAAACCTGTTGATCGGCATCTTCGATGAACGGGTGGACGCCTTCGAGGGGCTTACCGACGCGGAACGGGCGGACCTCAAGGAGCGGAACAGGGTTGCGACGCTGAATGCCGTCGTTCCCGCGTTCCGGACGCTCGCCGATTCCATCGCGGAGCTGAACGCCGACAACGCGCGGACGGGCGGGTTGCCCTCCCTCGAAAACGGCGGCGCGTACTATGAATTCTTGGTGAAGGAGTCGACCGGTTCGCCGCGGAGCGTCGACGAACTCGAATCCATGGTCGACGCCGCGATCGAGGCGTCCATCGACCGGATCAACGAGATCTACCAAACGAACCCCTCGATCTACGATGAGGTCTCGTCGCCGTCCTATCCCGCTTCGGAACCGAGCGCCATGCTCGATTATCTGAAAAGCGCCATCGTTGCGGACTTCCCCGCCTTGGACGACGACGGCTACGAACTGAAATATGTGGACAAGTCCTTGGAGGAATTCGCGAGTCCGGCCTTCTATCTGTTGCCGCCCATAGACGACGCAAGCCACAACGTCATCTACATCAACGGCGCCCAATCGTCGGGCGACAGCCTGTTTTCGACCTTGGCGCATGAAGGATATCCCGGCCATCTGTACCAGACGGTGTATTTTCGGAACTTGGATCGATCGCCCGTACGCGACATCCTCTCGTACGACGGATATGTGGAGGGTTGGGCGGTCTATGTGGAACGGATGTCGTACAGGCTCGCCGGCTTGGCCGAGGATGCCGCGACGGTACTCGCCGCGGATACCTTGGCGACGCTGTGCATGTACGCGAAGGTGGACATCGGCGTCAACGCGCGGGGTTGGGGCAAGGATGAGATACGGGACTACTTGACGCAGTTCGGCGTATCGGGCGACGGGGTTGTGGACGAGATATACGATTCGATGGTCGCGGAACCGGCAAATTATCTTAAATATACCATCGGATGCCTCGAGATCTTGGAACTGAAGGAGGCGGCGCGGGAAGCATGGGACGCCGATTTCAGCGAGCAGGAATTCCATGAATTCCTGCTCGAAACCGGCCCGGCGTCATTCGGCGTCATCGGCGAGCGCTTGGAGCGGCGCCCGGCGAGCGAAAAGGAAAGAGCGGCGGCGTAGACCGCTTCGGGCGACGCGCGAGGACGGAGAAGGCATACCCTTTACCGCCGTCCTCGCCGTGTCGTCCGATCTGCGGGACCCGGTTCGGTTCCTACGCCTACTCCTGCTGTTCGAACGCCTCCTTGTCGGCGCCGCACACGGGACAGGTTTCGGGGGGTTCGTCGCCTTCTTCTTCATAGCCGCAGACATTGCATACCCAACTCATGATCATTCCCTCCTTACGAGTGATTGCGAGGCGCCCGGTCGATCGGCCGGATCCCGCGCCAAAAGCGGATTACCCGTATATTCAAACACGATTTAAGAATAAAATCAAGTGTCGCGTCGGAACCCGGACCGTCGCCCAAAATTTACCATTGACGCCGCCGCCGCAATTGGGTATACTGCTCACATAGGACAAATGCGATGATGGAGGCTGTCCTTCCGAGAAAGCGTTCAGAGAGCCGGCGGTTGCTGCGAGCCGGTACGTAAGGAAGAAGGATCTCTCACTCCGGAGCAGATTCCCCGAAGGCGCTTGCCTGTAGGGGAATACGGGTGAATGGAACCGTTACCATTCCAAGGATTTGTTGGAATCCGTTGAGTGACCGATTGGATCGGTAAACAGGGTGGTACCGCGGTAATATTCGTCCCTGAAGCGTTGGCTTCGGGGATTTTTTGTTGCGGCGGACATCCCCGAGCGGATTTTTTACGGGAGGCAAGAAGATGACGGAACAGGCCGGGAACGGAAGGGATTCTTCCAAGAAAACGGGGTTCGCGAATGTCAAGATCTTTGACACGACCCTGCGGGACGGCGAACAGTCGCCGGGCATGAGCATGAACCTCAAAGAGAAGATCGAGATGGCGAAGCAACTCGAACGCATGGGCGTCGACATCATCGAGGCGGGGTTCGCGATATCGTCGCCGGGGGATTTCATCTCGGTCAAGACGATCGCGGAGACATTGAAGGACTGCACCGTCGCGAGCCTGGCGCGGGCCTCAATCGAGGACATCGACAGGGCGTGGGAGGCGGTGCGGGACGCGGCGGATCCGAGGATCCACCTCTTTCTCGCGACATCGCCTCTGCACATGGAATACAAACTGCACCTGACGCCGGATAAGGTATACGAACAGGCGACAGCGATGACCGCGTACGCGAAGAAATACTGCGCCAACGTGGAATTCTCCGCCGAGGACGCCACGCGCAGCGACATCGGATTCTTGGCCAAGGTCGTGGAGGGCGTCATCGCGGCGGGCGCGACGACCGTCAATCTCCCCGACACGGTGGGCTATACGACGCCCGAGGAAAACTACCGCTTCTTCTTGGACATCCGGGAGCGGGCGCCGTCGCTGAACGGGGTCGTCATCTCCACCCATTGCCACAATGACTTGGGCCTCGGCGTGGCCAACAGCCTCGCGGCCATACGCGCGGGCGTCACACAGGTGGAATGCACGATCAACGGCATCGGCGAACGGGCGGGCAACGCCGCGATGGAGGAGATCGTCATGGCGCTCTACGTGCGTAAGGAGGAATACAGGGCGGAGACAAACATCATCACCTCGGAGATCACGCGGTCGTCCAATCTGCTCACGCGCATCACGGGCGTAAAGGTCCAGCCCAACAAGGCGATCACGGGCGAAAACGCCTTCGCCCACGAGGCCGGCATCCATCAGCACGGCGTCATGCAGAACCCGCTGACCTACGAGATCATGACGCCCGCGTCGGTGGGACTGAAGGAGAGCAATCTGGTTCTCGGCAAGCATTCCGGCAAGCACGCCTTCGGGGAACGCGTCAAGAATCTCGGCTATACGCTCACGGACGCGGAATTGGTGACGGCCTTCGAGAAGTTCAAGGTACTTGCCGATAAAAAGAAACAGGTTTATGATAAGGATATCGAGGCCATCGTCGCAAAGGAGACGGTACAGGTGCCAAAGACCTTTACCCTCAAGAACTTTGTCATCAACAGCGGCAACGCCATCACATCCACGGCCGTCATAACGCTGATGCGGGACGGGAACCGCATCGAGCGCGTCTCCGGCGGGGACGGCCCGTTGGACGCGGCGTTCAAGGCCATCGACAAGATCATCGGGATGGATCTCAACCTGGAGGACTATCAGCTCAACGCGGTCACGGAGGGTGAGGACGCGATGGGGGATGCGCTCGTGATCATTCGGAACAAGGAAGGCGCGGGAGACGACGGCAATGTCTATTCCGGCAGGGGATTGTCCACGGACATCGTGGAGGCGAGCATCTACGCGTACATCAACGCGGTGAACAAGATGTATTACGCGGAAGGCAGGCGATGACCCGGCACAGGCGCGGGGACAAGGGAGGAGCACATGGAGACAGAGAAACAGAATGACACGGAGAAAGGCGCGGAAAGCGTTGCCGGCGCCTCGGAGGAGCAACCGGATCGGGCCGATAAGCCCAAGCGGCCGCCCATGACCATGACGCAGAAGATATTGGCCGCCCGCGCGAGCTTGGATCATGTGAAGCCCGGGCAGTTCATCGAGGCGAACCTCGATGTGGTGTTGGCCAACGACATCACGGGGCCGGTCGCCATCCGGGAATTCGAGAAGATGGGGAAGAAGCGGGTGTTTGACCGGACGAAGATCGTCCTTGTACCCGATCACTTCACGCCCAACAAGGACATTAAGGCGGCGGAACAGGCGAAGGAACTGCGGGATTTTGCCAAGGAGCAGAAGATCGTACACTATTTCGAGGTCGGCGCCATGGGCATCGAGCACGCCCTGTTGCCGGAGAAGGGACTCACCGTTGCGGGGGACGTCATCATCGGCGCCGATTCCCATACCTGCACCTACGGCGCGTTGGGCGCCTTCGCCACGGGCGTCGGCAGCACGGACATGGCCGCCGGCATGGCGACGGGGAAGGCGTGGTTCAAGGTTCCCGCAGCCATCCGCTTCGAACTTACGGGGCAACTCGGCAAGTGGGTGAGCGGCAAGGACGTCATCCTTCACATCATCGGCATGATCGGCGTGGACGGCGCGCTGTACAAGTCCATGGAATTCATGGGCCCGGGATTGGAAAATCTTCCCATGGACGATCGCTTCACGATGGCGAACATGGCCATCGAGGCCGGCGCGAAGAACGGCATCTTCGCCGTAGATGAGCGGACGCGCGCCTATATGCGCAGCCACCGTTCCAAAACGATGGAGAAGCAGGCGCATACCTACGCCGCGGACGCGGACGCGGAATACGAGGAAACCTTCGTCGTTGATCTCGCGGAGATCAAACCGACGGTCTCGTTTCCACATCTGCCCGACAACACGAAGACCATCGACCAAGTGGGGGACGTGGCGATCGATCAGGCGGTCATCGGCTCCTGTACAAACGGCAGATTGGACGACATGGTGATCGCGGCGAAGATCCTCAAGGGTCGGCGCGTCGCGGACGGCGTGCGTTGCATCATCATCCCCGGGACCCAACAGGTCTATCTCGACTGCGTGAAGCTCGGCTACGCGGAGACCTTCATCAAAGCCGGCGCGGTGTTCTCCACACCCACCTGCGGCCCCTGTCTCGGCGGACACATGGGCATATTGGCCGCAGGGGAAAGGGCCGTCTCCACCACGAACAGGAATTTTGTGGGCAGGATGGGACACGTGGACTCGGAGGTCTGTCTGGCGAGTCCGGCCGTAGCCGCAGCCTCGGCCGTCGCGGGGAAGCTCGCCGACCCCGAGGCCGTATTCAAAAGCAAGAAACGCCCGATTCGGATCGGGAAGGATATTTCAAAGAAGAACAAAGGAGACCGGAATGGGAAAAGCGTATAAATACGGGGAAAATGTGAACACCGACGTCATCATCCCGGCCAGGTACCTGAACATTGCCGACCCCGAGGAATTGGCCGCCCACGCGATGGAGGACATCGACAAGGGCTTCGCAAAGACGGTCCGGCAGGGCGACATCATCGTCGCGGGCAAGAATTTCGGCTCCGGCTCCTCGCGGGAACACGCCCCCTTGGTGCTGAAAACGATCGGCGTCAAGGCCGTCGTCGCACCCACCTTCGCGCGGATATTCTACCGAAACGCGTTCAACATCGGATTGCCCATCTTGGAGTCGCAGGAGGCTTCGGAGAAGATCGACGCCGGCGACGAGATATCCGTCGATTTCAAATCGGGACGCATACGCAACAAGACGAAGAAGGAGAGCTACCAAGCGGAACCGTTCCCCGAATTCATGACAGCGCTCATCGAAAACGGCGGACTCGTGAACTACGTGAAACGGAGCGGCGGACGGACGGACGGGAAAACAAAGGAGCAGGAGCTGTGAAATACAACATCGCGGTCGTGGCGGGCGACGGCATAGGCCCCGAGGTGACCGAGGAGGCGATCCGGGTCTTGGATCGCGTGGGCGAGCGATTCGGGCATACCTTCCTGTACGATCGAAAGCTCGGCGGCGGCGCGGCCTACGACGAGACGGGCGATCCGTTGCCCGCGTCGACGATCGAGGCTTGCGGGCGAAGCGACGCGGTACTGTTCGGCGCGGTGGGCGGCCCCAAATGGGAGAAGTTGCCCGGCCGGCTGAGGCCGGAACAGGCGGTGCTCGGACTTCGCAAGGAACTCGGCCTGTACGCGAACCTGCGCCCTGTATTCCTCTTTGAGGAATTGGCCGACGCGTCCCCGCTGAAACACGAAAGCATCGAAGCCGGCTTGGACATCCTCGTCGTGCGGGAACTGACGGGCGGCATCTATTTCGGGCCCAAGGGGACGGACACGATCGAGGACGGCCGCGTCTCGGATCCCGTCCTCGCCTCCTGCATAGACGCCCTTTCCCCGCCCCCGGGCGACGGCAGGATCGCCTATGACGTCGAGGTCTACACCGAACGCGAGATCCGCAGGATCGGCGTCGCCGCCTTCGCGGCGGCGCGGAAACGCAGGAACGGCGTGGTCAGCGTGGACAAGGCCAATGTGTTGGAATCCTCCCGCCTCTGGCGGGGGATCATGGAGGAGTTGCACGAGGACTATCCGGACGTGAAGTTGGAACATATGTACGTGGACAACGCCGCCATGCAACTCATCCGCGACCCGAACCAATTCGACGTCATCGTCACGAACAATATCTTCGGCGATATCCTGTCCGACGAATCCGCCCGGATAGCGGGTTCCATCGGCATGTTGCCGTCGGCGAGTTTGGCCGACGGGGATTTCGGACTCTATGAACCCATCCACGGTTCCGCGCCGGACATCGCGGGAAAGGACAGGGCAAACCCCGTCGCGTCCATCCTGTCCGCGGCCATGATGTTGCGCTATTCCCTGTCCCTTTCAAAGGAAGCGGACGCCATCGAGGCGGCGGTCAAGGCTTTTCTCGAAAACGGGTTTCGCACGCCGGACATCTGCGTGGATTGGTCGGTTCGCGTCGGTACGCGGGAGGCCGGGGAACTCATCGCAAACTATATCTGACAGAGGGAAAGGAACTGCATCCATGAAACGATCGATTGTTTCAACGAGCAAGGCGCCGGCCGCCATCGGGCCTTACGCGCAAGCCAACAAGATCGGAAACCTCATCTTCACGTCGGGGCAGATCCCCTTGGATCCGACCACCGGGGCGCCGGTCGGCGATTCCGTCGAGGCGCAGACGGCGCGCGTGTTGGAAAATCTGCGCGCCATTCTGGAAGAGGCGGGCAGCGGACTCGACAAGGTCGTAAAGACCACCGTATTCCTCCGTGACATGAACGATTTCGCGCGGATGAACGAGACCTACGCTTCCTTCTTCCCGGGACCGATGTTGCCGTCGCGATCGGCGGTGGAGGTCGCGCGGTTGCCCAAGGACGCGTTGGTCGAGATAGAGGCCGTCGCGGCAGCCGGAGACGCCTCCGATCTGTGAGCCGGACAGTGAAAGCCTTCCGCACCTCTGCGCAGATCGCCCTGATCATGGCCGTACTGACCTTGGTCTCCAAGGTGTTCGGCTTCGTCAGAGAGATGATCATGGCCAATTACTACGGGACGTCCTATGTGGCGGACACGCTGAACATCGCGTCCGGCATCCCCAACATGATATTCGCCGGTATATTGAGCGCGACCGCCACCTCGTTCATCCCCGTATTCTCAAAGACGATGGAGGGGGAAGGCGAGCGCGCCGCGAATCTGTTCACGAGCCGCCTCCTGAACATGCTGATTCTCGTCTCCGTCGTGTCCTCCTTCGTGGGCATCCTGTTTTCACGGCAACTTGTGACGATCTTCACCATGGCCGACGCGGAAGCCTTTCCCGCTTCGGCGGACACGATGATCGAGAAGTTGCAATGGATCCTGACCCATCTGTCCTGGTATCTGACCCACGGTTGGACGGGGGAAAAGGCGGCCCTCGCCGCCTTCTACGTCAAGGTGACGTTCTCGTTCTGCCTGTTTTCCACGGCGGGCGGCGTCTTGGAATCCTATCTGAAATACAAGAATGTCTTCATCGCTCCGATCTTGGCGGGCTATCTCATCAACCTCGCGGCGATCGTATTCATCCTGTTCGGCGTGCGGACGGAGGACCCCCGCCTGTTGGTGTTCGGCGTCTTTGCGGGAAATGTCCTGCGGACCGTGATCCTCTGTGTCCTCGCGCGACGCAAGCAGTTCCGATATACCTTCGATCTGCGGATGAACGCCGCCGTGCGGCAGATATTTACGTTGGCCGTACCCGTATTCTTGGGTTCCACCGCCGGCTCCATCAACCTGTTCGTAAACAAATCGCTCGCCAGCGGGTTGCCCACGGGCAGTGTGGCCGCCCTCGGTTACGCGGAACTGCTGATCACGCTCATCAGCGGCCTCACCGCAACCATCATCGGGACGATCTTGTACCCCAAGATGGCGCAGGCGTATTCGCTTGCGAACAAACCCCGGTTCACGGAGCTGTTCACCTCCGGCCTGACCGTCATCATCATCATCGGCGCGCCGTTCACCTTGGGCGCGATGCTCTACAGCGAAACGGTCGTGCAGATCGTCTACGAGCGGGGCGCGTTCGACCTCGCGTCCACCGGACTCACCTCGACGGCGTTCTTCTGCTACGCGCCGGGGCTGATCTTCTCGATGATGCAGGGCTTTCTGATCCAGGCGTTTTACAGCAAGCACAACACAAAGACGCCGCTGATCACCGCGGTGATCGCGGTGGCCGTCAACGTGATCGCAAATTTGGTCCTCATCAATTATCTGGGCCACGGCGGCTTGGCGTTGGGTTGGAGCCTCTCGGCGTTCTCCGGCGCCCTGCTCCTGCTCGCGGCGCTCCGGCGCCAAAGCCCGGGTCTGCTGAACCTCGCCCTCGTGAAAAAGGCCGCCGCCATATGCCTGAGCGCGGTGATCGCGGTGGGCGCGGCGTACCCGCTGTTCTTCTTCGTCGGAACATTCTTCACCGATCACAATTGGGTCATGCCGCGCATGGTGTTGCTCGGCGCGACGGTCCTGTTGGCCGCCGTCATCTATCTCCCGCTCCTGAAAGCGTTCCGCATCCGGGAACTCTCCCATCTGCGCGACATGTTCAAGGCGCCCTGACCGCCGCCGACCGGCTCTATTGCGTCAACACCTTCTTTATCCGTCTCTCCAAGTCGCGGCGCTTCAGCCAAATCATGGCGCCGCATGTCTCGCACTTCAGTCGAAAATCCATGCCCGTCCGCATGATCTCAAAGACCGCGCCGCCGCAGGGATGCTGTTTTCTCAGTTCCACTCTGTCCCCGACGCGCAGATTCATCGGATCACATCGACGCCCATGTACCCGCGCAGGGCCTCCGGCACGAGCACCGTCCCGTCCTCCTGTTGATAATTTTCGAGGATGGCGGCGACGGTGCGCCCCACCGCAAGCCCT
>JAISGB010000165.1 GCA_031263335.1 Eubacteriales Family XIII. Incertae Sedis bacterium | reverse complement strand
GCGGCGGAAGATCCGGAGGACGGAACGCCGAGGAGACGCGGAACGCGCCGCGCGAAGTGAGAGTCTATGATGTCATGGAGGAAGACTATGACGATGAGGATTTGACGGATTTTACTTTTTCGGACAAGCCGTCTTTGAGCGAACGCCCCGAAAACCTCACGGAGGTTGATGCGACCGAAGCTTCCCTGTTCTTGCGGGAGGTCATCGCGAACATGAAGTTGGACGTGTCGATCAAGACCTTTTTGAATGATGAGTGCAACTTCATAGAGATCTCGGGCGCCGACGCCAAGACGGTCATCGGGAAACGTGGACAGACGTTGGATTCCATCCAATATCTTACAAATTTGGTCGCAAACAAGAAAAAAGACGAATATCTCCGCGTCATCATAGACGTGGAAGGATATAGGACCAGGAGGGAGAAAACCCTCGAGCGGCTGGCGGTCAAATTGGCCAAAAAAGTGCAGAAATCCGGCAGGAGCCTCCGCTTGGAGCCGATGAATCCTTACGAACGGAAGGTCATCCATTCCACTCTGCAAAACATCGAAGGCGTGTCGACGCGAAGCGAGGGAGAGGAACCGTACAGAAGGGTCATCATCGAGAAAAAATAACGTGACCGTTGCGCAGTTGTACGCAATCAACGTTTTTCGACGGTGGGTTTTTAAGCATGATGGACAAAACAATCGTTGCCGTCTCCACCGCCTACGGTGAAGGCGGCATCGGCATTGTACGGATGAGCGGCGATCGCGCGGGAGAGATCCTTTCCTGCCTGTTTCGTCGCGGCGCCGCCGGCGCGCGCGGGGCGGGTGTTGCCGAACCGCTCGCCGCGACCGCCTTCCAAGACAGAAGAATGTATTACGGATATATTGCGGATCCCTCGTCGGGCAAAACGATAGACGAGGTTCTTGTCGTGTTCATGCGCGCGCCGCGCACCTATACGGGAGAGGACGTAGCGGAGATACATTGCCACGGCAGCGTCGTATCCCTGCGAAGGATATTGGATCGGGCGCTCTCGCTCGGCGCTTCCCTCGCCGAACCCGGGGAATTCACGAAGCGGGCCTTCCTGAACGGACGCGTCGATCTGGCGCAGGCGGACGCCGTCATCGATCTCATCCGCGCTAAGACGGAGATGGGTTACACCGCGGCGATCGACCGATTGGAGGGACGTTTCTCAAGACGGGTCAACGAAATGAGGGACGCGCTGACGGACATTCTCGCGGAGGTGATCGTCTGCATGGACTATCCCGACGAGGACGCGGAGGAACGCGGGGATCACGACTCCGCTCGGTCCGTCGAGGCGCGGTTGGCCGAGATCAAGCGATCTTTGGACGATCTGATCGCGACTGCGGACACGGGCAAGATGATCCGTGACGGGATCGGCGTCGCGATCATCGGCAAGCCGAACGCGGGGAAATCCTCGTTGCTCAACGCCCTTCTGCGGGAGGATCGGGCGATCGTCTCCGCGACGCCGGGGACGACGCGAGACAGCATCGACGAGTATGTGGACATGGAGGGTCTCCCCGTGCGGCTCACGGATACGGCGGGCTTGCGCGAGGCCGAAACGGACGTGGAAGCCTTAGGCGTCGAACGATCGAAGGAGGCGATGGCGCGGGCGGATGTCGTCGTCCTGACCTTGGACGGAAGCCGCGCTTTGGACGCGGAGGATCGGGAGATCGCGGACGCGCTTGCGGGGCGTCTGCGCGAAGAGCGGCCGGAGGCGGATCGATCGGCGGGGGCGGCCGCCCCGGCGCCGTGCGGCGGCGTGATGATCGTGATCAACAAAAGCGACTTGCCGACGGCGATCGATCGGGATGACGCGGCTCGGCTCCTGCCGGGCATCCGACCGATCGAGGTGTCCGCAAAGACGGGGAAAGGTTTGGGCGCGATAACGGATCACATCGTTTCGGCCGTATACGGCGGAGCGGTCAAGCAGGGAGAGAGCCTCCTCGTGACGAACGCCGCGCATAAGGAATCCCTCACACGGGCGGCGAAGGAGACGGAACACGCGGGCCGCGCGTTGCGAGCGGGAGAAGCGCTCGACTTTGTCGAGACGGATATCCGCGCGGCCTGCGACGCGCTCGGTGAGATAACGGGCAGTACGGTTACGGAGGATATATTGGACAAGGTCTTTTCTCGATTCTGCATCGGAAAGTGAGGGATATGACGCCTTACGAGATGGAACCCTATGATGTGATCGTGGTGGGCGCGGGTCACGCCGGTTGCGAGGCGGGTCTTGCCGCGGCGCGCTTGGGGAAAAAAACGCTCATGCTCACGATCAGCATGGAGTCCGTCGCCATGATGCCCTGCAACCCGTCCATCGGCGGAACAGGCAAAGGCCAGTTGGTGAAGGAGATCGACGCCCTCGGCGGCGAGATGGGGCGCAACATCGACAAGACCTTCATCCAGAGCCGCATGTTGAACGCGTCCAAGGGGCCGGCCGTGCATTCTCCTCGGGCGCAGGCCGACAAACAGCGCTATCATGAGGAGATGAAACACACGCTCGAGATGCAGGAGAACCTCGATCTGCGGCAGGGCGAGGCGATCGATCTGCTGATGGAGGAGGGGCGCCGCGTGACGGGCGTATTGCTGAAATCGGGCGCGATCTACCGGGGGAAGGCCGTCGTTCTCGCTACGGGTACCTATCTCAACGGGCGGGTACACGTCAGTGATTCGTCGTGGCCGAGCGGGCCTTCCGGCTTGACGCCCTCCCTCGCGTTGGCCGAGCGGCTGAAGGAAAAGGGATTTGCCTTGCGGCGGTTCAAGACGGGTACGCCCGCCCGGGTTCTGGCGCACAGTTTGGACTATTCGAAGTTCCGGGAGCAGAAGGGGGATGATCCCGTCATACCCTTTTCATTCATGAGCGATGGGATCGGCGAAAACAAGCGATCCTGTTGGCTCGCTTGGACCAACGAGGCCTCCCACCGCATCGTATCCGAAAACATCGAGAAAACGGCGCCTTACGGGGGGCATACCACGGGGGTCGGCCCTCGATACTGCCTGTCCGTCGAGGACAAGGTCAGCCGGTTTCCGGACAGGCTTCGGCATCAGTTGTTCTTGGAGCCGGAGGGTCTGTCGACGGAAGAGGTCTATGTGCAGGGCATGAGCACCAGTCTGCCCGAGCGCGTTCAGGTCGCCTTCTATCGTTCCATCGAGGGATTGGAGCGCGCGGAAATTTCCCGCTACGCTTATTCCATCGAGTATGACTGTCTCGATCCCCTGTCCCTTACGGCCGGCTTGGAACACCGGACGGCGGAAAACCTGTTTTGCGCGGGGCAGCTCAACGGCAGCTCCGGCTATGAGGAGGCGGCGGCGCAGGGTCTGATCGCCGGCATCAACGCGGCGCGCAAGATCGATGGGCAGGAGGCGTTCGTTCTCGATCGATCGGAGGCCTATATCGGCGTGCTCATCGACGATCTGGTGACAAAGGGGGCGGATGAGCCGTATCGCGTCATGACCTCCGGCGCGGAGTTCCGATTGGTTCTGCGGCAGGACAACGCCGATCTTCGGCTTACGGAGAAAGGCTATGCGTTGGGGCTTGCCTCGCGAGCGCGATATGAGCGATATCTGCGGCACAAAGAGGAGACGGAGGAAGAAATCGCGCGGCTCGAACGATCTTTTGCGGACGCGAAGGATGTCGCGGTTTTCTTGGATCGCGTCGGCGGCGCGGTTCAAGAGCCGCGCGGGAAGATTCGGCTTGCCGATCTGCTGAAAAGGCCGGAAGTGACCTATGACAATCTTGGAGCGATCGATAGGGAGCGGCCGGAGGTCTCGGCTTACGCGCGCGTACAGGCCGAGATCCGGATCAAATACGCGGGCTATATCGAGAAGCAGAAAAACCAAATCGAGCGCTTCAAGCGTTTGGAAAACAAGAGGATACCGGAGGGGTTGGACTATGGCGCCCTGCGTGGTCTGCGCGCGGAAGCGGCACAGAAGCTGAGTCTCGTAAGGCCCGAATCGGTGGGGCGCGCGTCGCGGATCGCCGGCGTTTCCCCCGCCGATGTCAACGTGCTGATGGTTCATCTGGCGAAGATGAACGGAAACGGGAGGCGTCGGGATGAGAGATGAGGCGGGAGGCGTCGGGATGCGGGATGAGTCGGGCGGGCTTGAACGCGGGTTGGCGTCGCTCGGCGTTGCGGAGGCGGCGAAAGCCGCCGCTGCGATGACGGCGTTCATGGACGCGGTCTTGGAGCGGAACGAGATCATCAATCTCACCTCCATCACCGATCGAGCGGAATTTGAGATCAAGCACCTGCTTGACTCCTTGACCTGTTACGGTTGGCCGGAGATCGAAGCGGCCAAACGGATCGTCGACGTCGGCACGGGCGCCGGTTTTCCCGGCGTCCCCTTGGCCATCGTCTGTCCCGAGAAGCGATTCTTGCTCATGGATGCGCTCGGCAAGCGGATCGAATTCCTGAAGGACGCCGTCTCCGCCTTGAATCTCACGAATGTTGAGCTTCTGCACAGCAGGGCGGAGGATGCGGGACGGGATGCGCGACTGCGGGAGCGCTTTGATCTCTGCGTGTGCCGCGCCGTGGGCAAGTTGCCCGTCTTGGCGGAATACTGTTTTCCCTTGGTTAAGCCGGGCGGTTCGATATACGCCTATAAGACATTGAACGCGGCGGCGGAGACGGAGGCCGGCCTTTCGGCGATACGTCTGCTCGGCGGGGCGGCCGAAGCGGATACGCGGCGCACGGGAACGGACGAGCGATCCTCTGTCTCCGGACACAGCATCGTCGTGCTGAAAAAGATAAGGCGTACGCCGAACACGTATCCGCGCAGGGCGGGGACGCCCGGGAAGGTTCCGCTGTGACGTGTTCCTGTTCACCGGGGAGTGGCGAGTGTGCTTCGCCTCGAATCCTTCGATGGTGGAGACGGATCCTGTTCATCGAGGAGCGGCGGGCCTATGGGTTGCGCGCGCCCCGGTCGCAAACCGGGTATTCCTTACGATTTTGTTCGCAGACTTTGGGCGCTTGGAATGAGAGTCGCTTCGCTCCCGGTTGCTTGCGCAAACTCGCTGCGGATACTTGTTTGGGATATGGAATCAAAGTACCGTTTGGTCGCCCTTCCCTATGTCGGTTACGCCGCTCAAACAGTGAGCAAGCGCATCAAAGCCTTTGCTCGCAAAATCGAGGAATACAGTCGGGTTACTTCAAAGTGGCGGGCGTGCGGGGCCTATGGGTTGTGCGCGCCCCGGTCGCAAACCGGGTATTCCTTACGATTTTGTTCGCAGGCTTTGGGCGCTTGGAATGAGAGTCGCTTCGCTCCCGGTTGCTTGCGCAACCTCGCTGCGGATACTTGTTTGGGATATGGAGTTAAAATACCATTTGGTCAACCTTCCCTATGTCGGTTACGCCGCTCAAACAGTGCGCAAGCGCACCAAAGCCTTTGCTCGCAAAATCGAGGAATACAGCCGGTTTGCGCCAAAGGGACGCGCGCGCAGGCCATAGGCCCCGCACGCCCGCCACGCTCGGTAAACAGGAACCTGTGATACGGGGTCTCCGTGGTCGTCGGAGTCTCCTTGAGGGAAGGGATTCGTTGAAAAGTGAAATGGGATATATTCCTTTTTATGATAATTATACACATATTAGGATGAACAATCCGTTTTGTGTCATCTTCAATGTTTCACGTGAAACATTATCTATTTTTTAAAAAGTGTGGATTTATTTCAAGCTCCGTAGTATAATGGTTTCAAAGCAGTGCGCCGCGAAACGGAACACCGATCCGGGGACATCGATTCGAGAATGCCGACTCGGGAATACCGGTCCGAAAACACCGGTCCGAAAACACCGGTCCGGGGCCATCGATCCGAGAATGCCGACTCGGGAATACCGATCCGAAAACACCGGTCCGAAAACACCGGTCCGGGGACATCGATCCGGGAATACCGGCTCGGGGATGCGGCGGACTTTCCGGAGCCGAGAAAGACAGTATACGGAATGCTATCATGGAAATGAAAACACGGCTTGTTGCGCCAAGGAGGAATACGTGGGAAAAACGATAGCGATATTCAATCAAAAGGGCGGCGTGGGAAAGACTACGACGAACATCAATCTTGCGGCCTGCCTTGCATTGAAAGGCAAGAGTGTCCTGATTATAGATATCGATCCGCAAGGAAACACGACGAGCGGCATGGGGATATCCAAGAAGGGCCTCGAATATACGATGTACGAGGTGCTCATCGATGAAAATCTCGATCCGAATCTCGCGATATTGGATACGTCCATCAAAAATCTGAAAATACTGCCCGCCAGCGTACAATTGGCGGGCGCAGAGATCGAATTGGTGCAATTGGAGGGACGTGAACATCGGTTGCAGAAGGCTGTGGAACAGATACGGGGCAACTACGAGTATCTGTTTATAGATTGTCCTCCGTCCCTCGGCCTGCTGACCATCAATTCCTTGACGGCGGTGGACAGCGTCCTGATCCCGATACAGTGCGAATTTTACGCGTTGGAGGGCGTCAGCCAATTGATGAGCACCATCGACTTGGTGAAACAGAGCTTGAATCCGAATCTGGAGATACAGGGCGTCATCCTCAGCATGTTCGACGGACGGACAAATCTGTCCATACAGGTTGTCGAAGAAGTGAAGAAATACTTCAGAGACAAGGTGTACACGACCGTCATCCCCAGAAATGTGCGGCTTGCCGAAGCGCCGAGCTACGGTATGCCCATCATGGAGTATGATCCGAAGTCCAAAGGGGCGGAAGCGTATATGGATTTTGCGACGGAATTTCTGGACTCGGAAGGAGATC